>CAMVLL010000031.1 GCA_947168315.1 uncultured Bacteroidota bacterium
TGATATAAGGAAGGTCCTCTTTAGTCACCATCTCTTTCTTATCGCCCAACTCAACGATTCGTTCTGTCACCTTACGCATTGTAGGTTCATCCAACTTCATCCCCAAATCTTCCAAGTTCCGAAGGATATTGGCTTTTCCACTGGTTTTTCCCAATGCATATTCTCGCTTTCTACCAAACCGTTCTGGTGCGAGGTCGTTACAATATAGATTATCTTTCCGGTCTCCATCCGCATGAACACCGGCTACTTGAGTAAACACGTTCTCACCAACGATAGGTTTGTTCACCGGAACCAGGATTCCCGAATAAGACTCGACGATACGACTCACATTGTATAATTTGCTCTCATTGATATTGGTAATTGCATCGAACTGGTCCTTCAAGATAGCCTGGACACTCGACAAGGGAGCGTTTCCTGCACGCTCTCCCAAACCATTAATCGTGGTATGCAATCCTTTCGCTCCAGAAAGAACGGCAGCTAGCACATTACTTACAGCAAGGTCGTAGTCGTTATGTGCATGGAAATCAAAGTGAACATTTGGATAACGCTTGTTCATCTTTCGCATATACTCCAAAACTTGAAGCGGATTGAGGATGCCCAAGGTATCGGGTAACATAAATCGTTTGATGGAAGTCGAGACCAATGCATCCATTACCTGAAAGACATACTCAGGAGAGTCTTTCATTCCATTGCTCCAGTCCTCAAGATAGACGTTTACGTCGACACCTTTACTGTCGGCATACGAAACGACATCGAGAATATCTTGGATATGTTCCTCAGGCGACTTGTTCAGCTGTTGCGAACAATGCTTGAGGGAACCCTTACACAGTAAGTTGATGACATGTCCTCCGGCTTTACAAATCCAGTCTACGGACGTATGTCCATCAACAAAGCCAAGGACCTCTACCCGATTCAACAATTGTTGTTTTTTAGCCCATTCCGTGATGATGCGAACGGCTTCAAACTCACCCTCGGAAACCCTTGCCGAACCCACTTCAATACGATCGACATTCAAATCTTCCAACAGATGACGGGCAATCACCAGTTTCTCATGCGGAACGAACGATACGCCATTGGTCTGTTCACCATCGCGCAACGTCGTATCCATTATTTCTACTTGGACGCGTTGTTGTTCTCCCATTCCTCTATCTTATCTTTTTGGCTTAATAAGAAATCAATGTCATCCAATCCGTTCATCAAACAATGCTTCTTATAGGCATTTAACTCAAATTGTTCCGAATGACCGGTCGACTTATTCGTAATGGTCTGCTCCGATACATTCACTTCTACAATCGCTTTAGGGTTTGCATAGATCGTATCAAACAGTTCCTTGAGGAAACCATCACTGACAACCACTGGCAAAACGAAGTTATTCAATTCATTATTCTTATGAATATCGGCAAAGAAACTCGATACAACCACACGGAATCCGTATCCGGCGATCGCCCATGCCGCATGTTCACGACTGGAACCACTACCGAAGTTCTTACCGGCAACGAGAATCTCACCCGAATAAACAGGATTGTTTAATACAAAGTCGGGGTTCAGCGAGCCATCCGGAAGATAACGCCAGTCACGGAACAAGTTATCCCCGAAGAAATGTTCATCGCGTGTGGTAGCCTTTAAGAAACGTGCCGGAATAATCTGGTCAGTATCCACATTCTCCAAAGGAAGAGGTACACATGTACTTGATATAATGTTGAATTTCTGTTTCATAATCGTAAGGATTTAACTTATTACATGAAATCACGCGGATCGGTGATCACACCAGTGATTGCCGCAGCCGCAGCTACCAACGGACTAGCCAATAACGTACGGGAACCAGGACCTTGTCGTCCCTCAAAGTTGCGGTTACTTGTCGATACCGCATATTTTCCTGAAGGAATCTTATCGTCGTTCATCGCCAAGCAAGCTGAACAGCCCGGTTGACGAACCTCAAAACCAGCTTCATTCAAGATCTTCTCCAATCCTTCTGCCTCAATCTGCTTCTTAACAGGCCAAGAACCTGGGACGAGCCATGCCGTCACGTGATCGGCTTTCTTCTTTCCCTTTACAATAGAAGCAAACATTCTGAAGTCTTCGATACGTCCATTCGTACAAGCACCAAGAAATACGTAATTAATTTTCTTTCCTAGCAGAGACTCACCTTCCTTGAATCCCATATAATCCAACGATTTCTTGAACGAAGGGGTATCTCCATTCGGAATACACTCGGTAATCTTCATGCCCATACCCGGATTAGTTCCGTAAGTAATCATCGGTTGTATGTCGGCTGCATCAAAAACGACTTCTTTGTCAAACACAGCATCGTCCTCACTCTTCAGTGTTTTCCAATAAGCGACAGATTTATCCCAATCTTCTCCCTTCGGAGAATAAGCACGTCCCTTCAAATACTCAAAGGTCACCTCATCAGGAGCGATCATTCCACCACGGGCACCCATCTCTATGCTCAGATTACACAATGTCAGACGTCCTTCCATCGATAGACTTCGGATGGCTGAGCCGGCATATTCAACAAAAAAGCCTGTAGCACCACTCGTTGTCATCTTCATCATCATATAAAGTGCGACATCTTTCGCTGTAACACCTTTAGAAAGGACACCGTCAATCGTTATACGCATCGACTTTGGCTTTGTCTGAAGGATACATTGTGACGCCAAAACCATCTCTACCTCACTGGTTCCGATTCCAAAAGCAACGGCACCCATCGCACCATGAGTGGATGTATGACTGTCGCCACAGACAATTGTCATGCCTGGTAATGACAAACCTTGCTCCGGACCTACCACATGGATAATACCATTCTTCGGATGCATGATTGGGAAATAGTTCAAACCGAACTCCAAAGCATTCTTATCCAAAGCATCTACCTGACGTTTGGATACCGGTTCCTCAATGGGTTTATCCTGATCGTGTGTCGGGATGTTATGATCCGGCATACAAAAGATGCGATCAGGACGGAAACATTTCAATCCACGGGCACGCATACCGTCAAAAGCTTGAGGACTCGTCACCTCATGACAGTATAAGCGGTCAATATATAATTGTGTTGGACCCTCCTTTACCTGTTGAACGACATGTGCGTCCCATATTTTATCAAATAATGTACGAGCCATTTTCTTAGTTTTTAAACTTATTGATACAATCCACGTAAGCCTCAACCGAAGCAGCGATAATATCGGTATTAGCACCAAAGCCATAATACATGTGATTATTGTATTCTACCTGCATATGGACTTTACCCATATCATCACTACCCTTACTCAAAGCCTGAATAGTAAACTCTTTCAAAGTCATCTTACGGTTAATGATCTTCTTCAATGCATTGATAGCAGCATCTACCGGACCATTACCTGTCGCAGCAGCCTCAAAATGCTCTCCGGATATGTTCAATCCTAAGCTGGCAACCGGACGAACACCCACACCACTCGTAACCTGGAGGTAATCCACCTTGATATGATGATTCAAGTTACGGTCTGCACCTGCAAGCAATAAGATATCATCATCGTTGATCTCTTTCTTCTTATCAGCTAACTTCAAGAACTCAGCATAAACCTTGTCCAAACGCTCCTTATCCAAGTCAACGCCTAATACCTGCAGACGATATTTCAATGCTGCACGTCCACTTCTTGCTGTCAAAACAATAGCGTTATCATCAATACCAACGTCGAGCGGATTAATAATCTCATAGGTCTGCACATTTTTCAGTACACCATCCTGATGAATTCCCGATGAATGAGCGAAAGCGTTCCGACCAACAATGGCTTTGTTCGGTTGTACTGGCATATTCATCAGACTTGAAACCAAACGACTGATAGGATAAATCTTCGTAGTGTTGATATTCGTCTGAATATCCAGTCCTTTATGACATTTGAAAATCATTGCAACCTCTTCCAAAGAGGTGTTTCCTGCACGTTCACCTATACCGTTAATGGTTACTTCGACTTGGCGTGCGCCGTTCAATACACCGTTCACCGTGTTAGCCGTTGCCATGCCTAAATCATTGTGACAATGAGTTGAGATGATCGCTTTATCAATACCGTCAACGTGTTCCATCAAGTATTTAATCTTTGCTCCATATTCATCCGGCAAGCAATAACCGGTCGTATCAGGAATATTCACAACCGTTGCACCCGCTTTGATGACAGCCTCAACGACACGAGCCAAATATTCATTCTCAGTACGACCTGCATCCTCAGCATAAAACTCTACATCCTCCACATAACGTTTCGCATATTTCACTGCTGCCACCGCACGTTCGATAATCTCTTCACGATTAGAGTTGAATTTGTATTTAATATGTGAGTCAGATGTTCCGATACCTGTATGGATACGTTTATGTTTCGCGTATTTTAGGGATTCTGCAGCCACATCAATATCTTTTTCAACCGCACGGGTCAAAGCACAAATCGTAGGCCAAGTCACAGCCTTTGATATTTCAACAACCGAGTTAAAATCACCCGGACTAGATATGGGGAAACCCGCTTCAATAATATCGACACCTAACGCCTCAAGTTGCTTTGCCACTTGTATTTTTTCCACAGTATTCAACTGACAACCTGGTACTTGCTCTCCGTCTCGAAGCGTTGTATCAAAAATGAATAGACGATTATTCATACGTTTGTATTTAAATTAGTTAGTATTACCGTGAATAAAAAAACCTCTCTCACAAGGAAGTGAGAGAGGTACAATCTTTTAGCATTGCCACATAGCACTCACTTCCTATTAGAAGGCTCCAACAGAAGAATAATACCAGATAGCAAAATGCTTATATTTACACTTTTCATATAATATTCGAATTAAATCGGTGCAAATTTAAAGATTAATTCCATATATCCAAAACAAAATGAAAGATTTATCAATAAAAAAGTAACATTTTATAATAACTGCGAATGAATAATCAAAAAAAAGGAAGGTACATTCATTGTACCTTCCTCTCAAATATCAATAATTGACGAATTATTCTTGATAACGAACGATAGTTTGTTCACGATCCGGACCAACAGAAATGATCTTAATCGGTGTTTCCAACTCTTCCTCTAGGAAATTAATGTAGTTATTGAACTCTTCCGGGAACTCATCCTCACTCGTTGTCTTGGTAAGGTCGGCCTTCCATCCAGGTAATTCAACATAAACCGGTTCGATGCCTTCCTCGATATCATATGGGAAATAATTAATCTCCTCACCGTTTGGCAAACGATAAGCAACACAAGCCTTAACAGTGTCAAAATTATCGAGAACATCGCTCTTCATCATAATCAACTTGGTGACACCGTTTATCATAATCGCATATTTCAAAGCTACTAAGTCGATCCAACCGCAACGACGCTCGCGTCCTGTAACCGCACCGTACTCATGTCCAAGGTCACGAATCTTCTTTCCTACCTCATCAAACAGTTCTGTTGGGAATGGACCTGCGCCAACGCGTGTACAATACGCCTTCATGATACCATAAACATCACCAATGGTGCGTGGGGCAACGCCTAAACCCGTACAAGCACCTGCACAAATGGTATTGGATGACGTAACGAAAGGATAAGAGCCGAAGTCAACATCCAGCATTGTACCTTGAGCACCTTCGCATAACACGGTTTTACCGTCCTTCAGTAATTGATTGATAACATGTTCACTGTCGATCAGACGGAATTGTTTGAGATATTCCACACCTTCCATCCATTTCTTTTCTATTTCGGTCACGTCGTATTCAAAGTTCAAGCTCTTAAGAATCTGGTCGTGACGAGCTTTTGCCTTCGCATATTTCTCTTCGAAGTTGCAAAGAAGGTCACCTACGCGCAAACCGTTGCGACTAATCTTATCCGTATAAGTCGGGCCGATACCTTTTCCTGTGGTTCCCACTTTCTTCTTACCCTTTGCAGCCTCATAAGCTTGGTCGAGCATACGGTGAGTCGGTAAGATAAGGTGAGCTTTCTTTGAGATCAGCAAGCGTTCTTTCAAAGGATGTCCGCTTGCCTCCAAAGCTTTGGCTTCTTCCATGAACAATGCAAGGTCCAAAACGACGCCATTGCCAATGATATTTATCTTATCGCCTTGAAATATTCCTGAAGGAATAGAACGAAGCACATACTTTTCTCCACCAAATTCCAATGTATGACCTGCATTTGGTCCACCTTGGAAACGAGCAACGACGTCATAATTAGGAGTTAACACGTCAACGACTTTTCCTTTACCTTCGTCACCCCATTGCAAGCCTAATAAAACATCAACTTTCATGTTAAATATTATTTTGATTATTCTTATTATGTCTCTTCAACCAAATACAACGACTACAAATACCATATATATATAAGGAGTAGTGAGTCGCTGTAAATTTCTTTAGCTTAGTATTGGCAATCGCCAACTTCAAATTCTCATCCTCGAACTCCGTCACCTTTCCACAAACGGTACATATCATGTGATGATGTGTCTTGTTCTTGTATGCACGTTCATATTGAGATGTAGTGCCAAACTGGTGTTTGATGACTAGTTTGGCGTCGATGAGCAAGATAATCGTATTGTAAAGGGTAGCCCGGCTTACCCTAAACTCTCCTTCCTCGGCCATTCGGTGATACCACTGATCGAGAGCGAAGTGCCCTTTGATAGAGTAAATCATGTCGAGAATAGCATAACGCTCGGGCGTCTTACGATGTCCGTTCGTCTGTAAATATTCAGTTAGGAGTTGTTTAACCTTTTCTTTGATATTCTCTTCCATGGATCCGATCACATTTCGCCTTCAAAATTAATCTTTTTTGGTAGAAAAGAAAAGTTTAAAGGAAAGAATCTATCTCAGATTTTAAATCCGATGCGATGTTTTTTAATTCTACTTTTGAAGAAGACAAGTACGAGTTCAACATCCGTCCAAGTTTTTTCCTATTCTCCCGACTTTGAGCGATATATTTCCGTAAAGCGTTGACAGCCGCTTGACGTAGCAAAAGTTCGGTCCCTTCAACGGCTGAGAATGCTTGATCAAGGAACTCATCCTCATCTTTTTCACTCAACTTCTCTCCATTCATTAACAGCCGTGCCATAAGAGTAAATCCACAAAGCTGGATGTATTCACGTTCATCAGCCATCCATTGGAATGATTTTTCACGGGCATAAGGGAGATGTTGGAAAAGATTCATGCAGGTTATCTGGACAATTTCCGGAGTATGCATGGATTCAACCCAAATATCGGCAATCTCAGGATAAAAAGAATCGACGGGTTGAAGCAGTCCTGCGAGGATTTTCGATTCCCGTATGTTATCTTTCCATAATTCCTGAGCCACCTCATGGTTTTTCTCATACCCTGAGGCCAACTCGTTCAGACGAGGCAGATCGATGCCGTAGTTTACACGATAATCCAACCCGCTCTCTCGCATATTCTGCGACACAGGTCCATTCATATAGAGACGGAACTGCGACTTTATATCTTTAACGATTTCTTTTACGTCCATTTTAGTTGTTTACATAAGGTAAGTTTGCATAATCTTTACTATAACGAAGCATCTGCTCAACATATCCTTCAGCATAGGAAATCTCCACATCGATAATTTCACCGTCCTTATCAACGACTGGTGTATAGACAGGATTTACGAATCCTTTGTAAGGGGCCAGATGTAACTGTTCGTAGCGTTCCAAGATCTCTTTATGCAAGACCGGATCAATCTTCACTCCATACGTCTCTACCAAGTAACGTGCTCCTTCGAAATCACCTTCGCTCTTAATACGTTGAATCTCTGCAAGCAGTTCGGCGAAAAGGGAACGTAAGCGTTCGTAGTCGTTGATTTTTAGGTAGGTTTTACCATTCTCTTTCACAAGCTCGATCACCTTCTCTTCCTTACCATGCTCATACGCCCAGCGGGCAATGAGTTGTCGGTTACGCATATGGGCCTCCTCCACATTATTTCCTAGAGAGATGCGCACCAATTGTGTCATCAAACCATTAAGAATATATGTATAATACTGAGCCTTGAAAGCTTCGTCATCGTTTAACAGTTGCAAATCTACTAATTTCTTATCGGCTAAATAGTATAAGGCGAATAAATCAGCTCTTGCTTCCTCAATGGTAGAACCGTACACTTTCAGAGCATCAGGGTCTGTTCCAGGTAGTAATTGTCCGGAGCCGTGTCCCAAACACTCATGCAAATCTGTATGCAAATCATCGGTCACATCACCATATTTGTCAATCATTTTTCGAGTGTCGGCAGAATAAACGAACTCTTCGTAAAAGCCGTTACCATGAGCTACCTTATTGTACGAATCGATCAGGTTTCCGATGGTGACGGACTTCGATCCGTGGACACTTCGTATCCAATTAGAGTTTGGTAAGTTGATGCCGATAGCCGAGGATGGGTACAAGTCACCTCCAAGAATCGTAGCGGTAATCACCTTTGCCGAAACACCTTTTACCTTTGACTTCTTAAAGCGTTTGTCGACCGGAGAATGTTGTTCAAACCAGGCCGCATTCTCGCTCAAAACTTCCGTACGATGAGTGGCAACAACGTCTTTAAAATTGACAATTGCCTCCCAGCTGGCTTTCAGACCAAGAGGATCACCATAACTCTCAATAAAACCGTTTGTGAAATCAATGTGAGCATCCAGATCCTTCACCCATAAGATGGAGTATTCATCAAACGTCCGAAGGTCGCCCGTCCGATAATAATCGATCAGCGTACGGATAACTTCCGCTTGTTCTGGAGTCTCAGCATAAGGCAATGCCTTCTCGAGCCAAAAAATAATACGATCAATGGCCTTGCCGTATAGTCCGTCCGATTTCCATATCACCTCCTTCACCTGACCGTTCTCTTTTACCAGTCGACTGTTCAAGCCATACATGACAGGATACACATCATCTTCGCTTTTCATAGCGTTGTAGAATTGCTCTGCTTCTTCCTGGCTGACATTCGAATAATAGTTGCATGCTGATGTTTGTACGACATCTTCGCCATCAGCTTGATTAACGCGCTTAGGCATTACGTTCGGATCGAAAATAATAGGGAAAATCTCATCACAGAGTTCATCCAAAGTCATACCATCCGTCAAAGGGAGTTCATTTGGATCTATGTGCTTCAATGCTTCCCGAAAGAATTCGGGTGAGAAATCAGGGATAAATTTATCCGTTGCATAGTGATGATGAATACCATTTGAGAACCAAACACGCTTCAGATACGTCTCCAAAGCCAGGAAATGTTTATCCGAGCGGTCACCATCATAATGAAGGTACACCGCTTCCAACATTTTTCGAATCCTCAAATTGTATTTTCCATTTTGGTCGTAAAGGATATCTCTTCCCTCCAACGCTGCTTTCGAAAGGAAGTAAATCAGTTTCTTCTGGCGTAGTGTCAAATCCTCGAATCCGGGAACTTTATATCTGATCACTTGAATGTCGGCAAAACGGTCGACAGAATAAGTAAAGTCAAGTTTGTCGTCCATTATTGCAGTCGAATTATTCCTCATCACACACTTCATATTCATCATTCTATCATTATAAATCAACGCTACATAAAAAACTATGTCAACACCTCCCAGAACTATTATAAACAGTTCTAAATAAGTATTGACATAGTTATAAACGAGTCAATCTCAATAATTATTTCTTGTGTCTTTTACGATAGCCATTTGGCGTTTCGCCCATAATCTTATAAAAGGCAGCATAGAAAGATTGACGATTGGCAAAACCAACCATTGCTGCTATATCCTCGATATTCTTATCGGCATAACGTTTGTCCAGCAACATATGCTGAGCATCCTTAATCCGATATTCATTCAGAAGACAAGAGTAGTTCTCACCGAAGCGAGAGTTAACAACCGCCGACAAATAACGTGTATTTGTCTGTAATTCTTTGGCTAAATCCTTAGCTGAATAGTTAGGGTCCCGATACTTCTTTTGAATAACAATGATATTTAAAATCTTGTCATACAACTCATCTGCCAATTCAGCTCTAATTAAAGATCTATAGGCAGCATTTTTCTCTTTTTTATCCCGTAAATTATACGGTCTTTTCTTAGGTGTTTCTTCTTGAGATCTAATCACCTTTTCTTTTTCACTCATGGAATTTAAGCTAATAGTTATTGTATAAACGTTGAATTTAAAAATATATTGCAAATATCCTTATTTATTTTTTATATTCCAAATCTTTTATCAGAATAATATTAAAAAAAAAAACAAATAAGTTATTGTAAAAAGAAGATTATTCAATAATAAAGAAATATTATTATTACATTTGTACGATAAGAAACTGATTATATGGAGCAACTGGAAGCATTAAAAAGGTACTTTGGATACGAGGAGTTTCGCCCATTACAGAAAGAAATCATCGAACATGTCATGAATGGTCAGGACGCACTCGTATTAATGCCCACCGGAGGTGGCAAATCTCTTTGCTATCAGCTTCCTGCGGTACTGAAGGAAGGGACAACGGTTGTCATTTCTCCGCTTATCTCACTGATGAAAGACCAGGTTGAGAGTTTGAGGTCGAATGGTATCGTCGCATACGCCCTTAACAGTAGCAATGATGAGACAGAATACTTTCAGATCCTACGGGATTGCCGTACAAGAAAGACAAAGATATTATACCTTTCACCCGAACGACTTTTAGGTGAGTTGGACCGATTGCTGAAGGAGATTAAAATCTCATTATTCGCCGTCGATGAAGCTCATTGTATCTCACAATGGGGACATGATTTTCGACCGGAATACACCCGACTTTATGTAATAAAAGAGCAATTTCCTGACGTTCCTTTGCTCGCCTTGACGGCAACTGCCGACAAAATCACACAGCAAGATATTATTCAACAATTATCACTTCGTGAACCTAAAATTTTTCTCACTTCTTATGACCGACCAAACCTTTACCTTGAAGTTAAAAGAGGCTATCAAAAGAAGGATAAAGACGCGACCGTCCTACATTTTATCGAACGTCATCCGAACGAATGTGGCATCATTTACTGTATGAGTAGGAAAACAACGGAGCAGATCTGCAGTTTTCTCATCCGACACGGATTCAATGCCGCTCCCTATCATGCGGAATTAAGCAATCAGCTACGCGACAAAGTACAGACGGATTTTATCAACGACCGCATACAGGTCGTTTGTGCGACCATCGCCTTCGGCATGGGGATAGATAAGTCAAATGTCCATTGGGTGATTCATTATAACTTACCGAAGAGCATCGAGAACTATTATCAGGAAATTGGACGAGCAGGAAGAGACGGTATGCCTTGCGACACCCTCCTCTTCTATTCGGTCAGCGACCTTATTGTACTTCAAAAGATGGCAAACGAAAGCGGTCAGGCAATTATGAACATGGAGAAACTGGCACGAATGCGCCAGTACGCAGAGGCAAATATCTGTCGCCGACGAATCTTGCTCAGTTATTTCGGTGAGACATTCGACCACGATTGTCAGCATTGCGACGTCTGCAAGAATCCTCCTCAACGATTCGACGGTACCATCCTCGTACAAAAGGCGTTAAGCGCCATCACCCGAAGCGAAGAACAAATAGGATTTCGCATGCTGATCGACATCCTTAGGGGAAGCGCCAACAAAGAACTATACGATAAAGGCTATCATCAGATAAAAACCTATGGTGCCGGCAGGGATATTTCGGCAAAAGATTGGAATGACTATCTATTGCAAATGCTGAATATGGGATTCTTTGAGATTGCCTACAACGAAAATAACAATCTGAAAGTGACTGAGATAGGAAAACGTGTGCTCTATGGGCATGAAAAAGCCATGCTGGTAGTCATTCAACGAGAAGAATCCGTCAAACGCACAACACGCAAAAGTAAGACAACAACCGTTCAATCACTCTTCAAGACAGAAATGCCTGGACGTGAAGAAAGCGACCGACTATTTGAGGAACTACGTATCCTACGCCGACAAATTGCCGAAGAACAGTCTATCCCACCTTATATTGTCATGAACGACAAGACACTTCGACTTATCGCCAATAAACGGCCAATGACTTTAGATGAGTTTGCCCAGATTGATGGTATCGGTGATTACAAGAAAGATAAATACGGTACACGCTTTTTAAATGTAATCAAGGAATCTACTAAATAAAATCATTAGAAGAATTAAGCTTTCCACATATGTGGAAAGACTTAACCACACAGGTGGAAAGCTTTAACCACATAGGTGGAAAGCTCTAACCACATTCGTGAAAAGGTTAATAGTTCTAACAACCATAAAAAGTACGTCTACTATTGTAGTAAATTACTTTTTCATTTATCTTTGTCGCAAACATTTTACAACAGAAATCATGAAAGAATTATATGTAGCAGGCGGCTGTTTCTGGGGAACAGAGCATTTCTTTAAACAAATAGACGGTGTGATTGAGACGGAAGTAGGATTCGCCAACGGCATTACCGAGAATCCGACCTACAAAGAGGTTTATACAGACACAACTCAACATGCCGAGACAGTACATATTGTTTATGATCCCGAAAAAGTTGACTTAGAATTTCTACTGAATATGTTTTTCAAGGCCATCGACCCGACCAGTCTGAACAAGCAAGGTGAAGATGAAGGTACTCGTTATCGTACGGGAATCTATTATACCTCAGAGGACCAATTGCCAATTATAAATAAGGTATATCAAGAGCAGCAAGCATTGTTTGACAAGCCATTGGCAGTGGAGGTAAAACCTTTGAAGAAATTCTATAAAGCAGAGGAATATCATCAGGATTATCTTGACAAAAATCCGAACGGTTATTGTCATTTACCGAAGGAATTATTCGAGTTTGCACGACAAGCAAAGAAGAAATAAAGTCTCATGCCCATTCGCTGAGTTCGAGCCATCGCATAGACTTTGCATCTAACTCGTCCAACAGTTCGGAATATCGTTTAGATTTGTCCGTTACATCAGATACAGAGAGCGTTCCACTAGAGAGGTCGCTCTCTAATTGTTTTTTCTCCTCCTCCAGTTGAGCGATCTCGCCCTCCAGTCGTTCAAACTCTTTCCGTTCGTTATAGGTAAGTTTTGTTTTCTCGGTTGGTTTCTCCGGTTTTACCGGATTCTTCTTTACCACTTTCTGCTGCGAACGATCGTGTTGCTCTTTCGCCTCCTTCCATTCACGGTAATCGGAATAGTTGCCTGGGAAATCACGAATATCGCCTTGACCATTAAAGACGAAGATATGATCTACGACCTTATCCATGAAATAACGGTCGTGACTGATCACAATGACACAGCCTTTGAAATTCAGCAAATAATCCTCTAATATCTGTAACGTAACGATATCTAAGTCGTTTGTAGGCTCATCCAAAATCAGGAAGTTCGGATTCTTCATCAATACCGTGCAAAGATAGAGGCGCCGGCGTTCACCACCGCTCAACTTATACACATAACTGTGTTGTTTCTCAGGCGAGAACAGGAAATACTGAAGGAATTGCGATGCCGTATATTGTCGGCCGTCACTCAGATGAATGACTTCCGCAATATCCTGCACCACGTCGATTACTTTCATCTGATCATTAAACTGAATACCCTCCTGCGAGTAGTAACCGAAGCGGACGGTCTCACCGACATCAATTGTTCCATCATCGATAGGTTCCAATCCCATAATCATTTTGATGAAAGTGGACTTACCCGTACCATTATTTCCGATGATTCCCAACTTCTCGTAACGGGCAAAGATGTAGGAGAAATCAGAGAGGATCGTCAAGTCGTCAAAACGCTTATATACATGGCTCGCCTCAAAGATTTTATTACCTATATAACTTGCCTTGACATCTAATTTCACATTGTTATCGACAATACGTTGCTTGGCAACTTTCTCCAACTCATAGAACGCTTCCTCACGATAACGAGCCTTGTGGCCACGGGCTTGCGGCATTCTGCGCATCCAGTCCAACTCTGTACGATAAAGATTGTTGGCCCGCACGATTTCTTGGTTCTTTGCCTCGATGCGTTCCTGTCTTTTCTCAAGATAATAAGCATAATTGCCATGATAGAGATAGACCTGACGACTATCCAGTTCCATGATATCGGTACAAACGCGGTCTAGGAAATAACGATCGTGAGTGACAATCAAAAGACTTAATGTGCTACGCTGGAGATATTCTTCGAGCCACTCGGTCATATCCAAGTCAAGATGGTTTGTTGGCTCATCAAGAATCAATAGATCAGGCTCTTTGATCAACAAGTTGGCCAAAGCAACACGTTTCAACTGTCCGCCCGACAGTTCACCGATCAACTGTTGGTAGTCGAATATCTTTAATTTACTCAGTATCTGCTTGATCTTCCGTTCGTAATCCCATGCATTCGAATGTTCCATACGAGTGTATAACTCATCCAAACCTGGATTTCCCGGAGTCTCGAGGCACATCTCATACTCTTTTATCAGCTGAGCGACAGCACCTTCCTCATTTATACACGCCTCCAACACCGTTTGATGGGCTGGATAATGAGGGCTTTGTTCCAAATAACCAATCCGAAGTCCGTTACGAAAAACGATTTTCCCTTCATCGTACCCTTCGATACCTGCAATGATACTGAGCAAAGTCGATTTACCTGTACCGTTCTTCGCGATTAAGCCCAAACGCTGTCCTTCATTCAAACCGAATGAGATGTTCTCGAACAGGACCAAATCACCGAACGACTTGGTCAAACCTTCAATTTGCAGGTATGGGACAGGCATAGGAACTTATTTCTGCGATTTGAGGAAATCGTTTACCTGTTGGCGGATATGATTAAACTCTTCTGTCAGGTCACACGAACCGTTGTTCTTCACCTTATTATTAATTAAAGCAAGCGGATCAATCGTGATGGTTGAATCTTCGAAACACAAAACCGGACACTCCTTCTCAGCTTCAATCAGCGTAAACCATTCCATTCCATCCATTTCATTTACCAAAATGGTACCAAAAGCCAAAGCGATATTACTCTTTACCTCCGGTTTCTGATACTTTGGATTTGGACTATCCAACAGATGCTGCAGTTTTACGATATCTTTCTCCGTACCCGTAAAATCTTTGGAAAGTTCTTTCTTCACCAATTTCTCAACATCTTCGAAGGCAGCGTTGACTTCACCAACTTCCAAGATACGGATAGGAATTATCTCATGTTTAAAGAAATGCTTCGTTTTCGGAACGAAGATAGATTGAATTATCTTCTCGGCAATACTCTTCTCGCCATTCTTATGTGTCGTAAACGAACACTCGATACAGATCTTACCATAATCGAGCATCCAGAAATAGGAAGTGTACCACGCAGCACCCTCTTGGAACGTCTCAAAACTGTAGACACAGCCCGTCTTGCCGATACGAGAGACCACAGCCGTCGGGTTTTCTTTCAACTCATTGTTAAGGCACACCTTACCATACTCTGTATTTCGTCCTAAGGTAGCAGAAATACGGAAGTTACCGTTCCAGAGATCAGGATTATAGAAAAGAAACGTATCCTCACTATTCTCAAATTCATTCCAATCCGATGGATACTCCAACGAGAACCAACCACCGGGAGATATAAACTTCTTCATATTTTCAACTTAAAAATGAGCAGCAATACATTCAATCTCAACTAACGCACCCTTTGGCAAGCTCTTTACGGCAAAAGCCGAACGAGCAGGAAAATCACCATTGAAATACGTAGCATACACTTCGTTCATTTCGGCAAACAGCGACATATCTGCCAAGAACACCGTTGTTTTCACAATATTATCTGTTGTAAGGCCAGCCGCTGAAAGAACGCTCTTAATATTTTCGAAGGCTTGTTTCGTCTGTTCCTTGATACCACCTTCAACCAAATTACCTGTTTTAGGATCAGCAGGTAACTGACCAGACAAAAACAACAAATTATTCACTTCAATTGCCTGACTATAAGGACCGATAGCAGCCGGAGCCTGCTCACTAAATATCACCTTTTTCATATTCGTATTATTAATAATGTTGCTAAATTAACCATTTCTCATGAATTATCCTTGACAAACGGCACTTTTTACAAGTAAACCTAAAAAAAAGAGAGATTTTATGCAGTTTATTCAATTTAAACCTATATATTTGCATTCGAAAACTAAGAAGACTAGATAATCGTTTATCTTTTAGTATTCATACAAAATTTCATTATTATTTTATCATCTTATTTCTATTCATCTGAAGATGAGTGGAAATAATACAATTAATTATCATGTATTACAACATTATCCAATTAAATGACAAAGATTTGTCTGAATTGCAATCTATTGCCAATGATCTAGGGATAAAAGATGCCGAATCAATCAAAAAAGAAGATTTGGTATATCGAATTCTGGATGAGCAAGCTATTGCAAATGCTGCCAAACGTGCTTCCAAAGAAGTATCTCCTCGTAAGCGGACAAGGATCACCGTCAAAAAAGAGCCTGATATGGTTTACACAGCGACGAAAGACAAAGCTAAGAAAATTGAAACGGAAACGCCTAAACTAGCAACTCCTACTCCTCTATTTGCAGAAAAGAAAGTTCAAGAGGTTGCTCAAGAGCCTGTCAAGGAAGTAGTTGAAGAACCTAAACAAAAGACTAAGAAACCTACTGCCAAGAAGACTAAGAAAAAAGAGCCTGTTGCAGAAACAATAGAAGAGAACACACCGGTTAAGGAAAATCCTTCAAAGCATGCTGCAAAAGAAAATATTCTTCCTGAGTTGGAATTCGCAAATGATGATGATCAATTCATTCCTATCGAGGATCTACCTTCTGATCCTGTGGAATTACCAACCGAACTGCTCGGCAAATTTGAAGCTACAAAAGTTGTGGCTCCGGTTCTTCCTGAGAAACCAGTCAAACAGCCGAAGAATAAGAAAAACAATCAACCAACAAATACTCCGCAAGTTCAAGAACCACCCGTTCCTTATAACACTGTTCCACAACCGAAACAACCGGTAGAGCAAAAGCCAGTTGAAAGACCTTACGAATTTAACGACATCCTCACTGGCATCGGCGTATTGGAGATTATTCCTGATGGATATGGCTTCCTTCGTTCTTCGGATTACAACTATCTCTCTTCACCCGACGATATATACGTATCTCAATCTCAAATCAAATTGTTCGGTTTAAAGACCGGTGATGTGGTTGAAGGACCTATCCGTCCTCCCAAAGAGGGTGAAAAGTACTTCCCTTTGGTAAAGGTGACCAAAATCAATGGCTTAAACCCAGCGCTTGTCAGAGATCGTGTTGCTTTCGAACACTTGACTCCTCTCTTCCCTGATGAGAAATTCAAGCTTTGCAAAGGCTATGACGATGATCTTTCGGTACGTGTGGTAGATATGATCTCACCAATCGGTAAAGGTCAGCGTGCCTTGATCGTGGCTCAGCCAAAAACTGGTAAGACCATCTTGCTGAAGAATATCGCCAACGCGATTGCTGCCAATCATCCTGAAGTATATACCATCATGCTGTTGATTGATGAGCGTCCGGAAGAAGTAACCGACATGGCAAGAAGCGTAAAAGCCGAGGTGATTGCCTCTACCTTTGACGAACCAGCCGATCATCACGTGAAAGTAGCCAGCATCGTATTGGAGAAAGCAAAACGAATGGTAGAATGTGGCCACGATGTAGTAATCTTCCTCGATTCAATCACTCGTCTTGCACGAGCATATAATAATGTATCTCCAGCATCTGGTAAAGTACTTTCAGGTGGTGTTGACGCAAACGCTTTACACAAACCTAAGAGATTCTTTGGAGCGGCGCGAAACATTGAAAACGGAGGCTCATTGACCATTATCTCAACAGCATTAATCGATACCGGCTCTAAGATGGACGAGGTTATCTTCGAGGAATTCAAGGGTACAGGTAACATGGAACTCCAGCTGGATCGAAACTTAAGCAACAAGCGAATCTTCCCTGCAGTAAACCTTGTGGCATCAAGTACTCGTCGCGACGAATTGCTGCATGATCAGTTCACGTTGGAGAAGATGTGGATACTGCGTAAGTTCCTGGCAGATATGAATCCAGTAGAAGCGATGACATTCCTCAAAGAACGACTTGAACAAACAAAGAATAATGAGGAATTCATCATGAGTATGAATTCATAAAATTGACAAATTATGATGATATACAAGAGGACCATTCATTGGTCCTCTTTTTTTTCTTATTATTTAACAAACATAATAATTAAATTAATTAAAAATATTAAAAATAATTATAAGTTTTAGAGTAAAAAACAACTCAATATATACCCAAAACATGATTTTAGTCAATAAATTACTAAAAAATTTTTCATAATATAAATTAAAACAAAATGTACATTTTTTTATAAATTTGATTTAAACTTTTTAATACTTTTGTAATCAAATACAAAAATATATAAATACAACCACATGATTGTCATTGGTATTTCGGGGTATATCCAAACTGAATGGATAGCATTAGAACATGGTGAAGTTCTTCAACATGTTTACACTAAGGGAATCGTTCCTTTCTTACAAAGTAGAAGAGAAATCAGTCGCATTGTCCGACTCGAATTACCGTCTTTTTTCTTCGAAAATAAAATCAAACAAGTTTTCTTTTACGGCATAGCCTGTAATGTTCCTGAGAACAAACAGCTTATTGAAAGTGCTTTAGTGGCGCATTTCAAGTCTCCAATTTATGTAGATCATATTATGTTGGGCTCTGCCAGAGCCGTTTTCCAAGACGAACCGGGTATTACATGTGTGATCAACACTTCTTCTGCTACATGCCTGTATGACGGAGAAACGATTACCAAGTTCGGTTTTAACGGTGGATATATTCTGGGCGACGTGGGTAGTTCTTCTGAGTTAGCAAGATTGTTCATATCAGATATTATCAAGGGGTTTGTTCCTAAGAAACTAGCTGAAGAATACAAGAAACACTTTGACACCAACCTCAGTGGTCTTATCGGTACGCTATATAACGGACCTGCATTTGAGGCCTTGGATGAAACTGCAAAATTTTTATTTGAGCATTCTGATAATGACTATATGTCTCAGTTGATAAAAACGAATTTTGAGAACTTTATCAACGGCAATCTGGGGAATTACGATGAATTGAAAAATAAAAAAATCAGAGTCGTAGGCGATTTCGCATACCGTTTCAAAGAGATACTGCTGAAAGCAATGAATGAAAAGAAGATTGAAGTGGATAAGATTATCGGATCAGCCATGGATGGATTGCAGGAATATCACATCAATCACCCAATTTATTGATTATAGAAAAGATAGATAAATAGGAACTGCCTCATCATAAATCTATTAAACAAAAACAACACTGAAAAGCAAAAATAATTTTGGCTTTTCAATCGTTATATCGTATTTTTGCTATATAAACAAAAGCATTTATGAAAACAAAGCAATTCCTATTTATATTTTTATTGTTCCTTTGTTCCCAAACTGTCTCTGCACAACAATTATCTGTCGAGGTAAGATCAGAAATCAGTAGTTTCCTGGAAGCTGTTTCCAATCGCTATATCGCTCTAAAAGGTCACATCAAAATCACATCTGCACGCGTTTTGAACAAACGTGTCGTAATCATGACAGATGTAAACGGCTCGTATATGCCGTTCAGAGAAGATAACGTGAAAGAAATCTATGACGGCGTGAGGAATTTACTACCCGATGAATACAAGAGCTATCCGATTGATATCATCACCAACAAACGAAAGATAGAGAATCTCATTCCTAATATTTACCGCACGAAGAAAGTGGCCGAAGGAAAGAACTTCGCTCCCACACCGGTAACGCCACTGGTGACGAACGTATCTAAGCCTTATCACGCCAGTCTTGGCCTTTCGCAAAAGCATATCGCGCTCTGGCAAAGTCACGGACTTTATTTCGATCAGAAGAAACCAACTTGGGAATGGCAACGTGGACGTTTGTTTGGTATTGTCGAGGACATATATACTCAGACATATGTCTTACCGTTCTTGATTCCGATGCTGGAGAATGCCGGTGCGAATGTATTGATTCCTAGAGAAAGGGATACCCGCACCGAAGAGATTATCGTCGATAATGACCCTGGAGTGGACAAAGGCTCCACCTATCAGGAGGTGAATGGTGCGAAAGGATGGCAACGTGGTGCAGGTATTGGCTTTGCCCATAAGAAAGCGACCTATAAAGGATTCGAGAATCCTTTCCACGAAGGGACTTACCGCCAGATCATAACAATCAACGAGGGTAAGGAAAGTACAGCATTATGGACTCCTCAGATACCAGTAACGGGCGAATATGCTGTATATGTAAGCTACAAGACACTGCCTACCAGTTCGGAAGATGCTTTATATACCGTACATTATCTTGGTGGTCAGACTCAGTTCAAGGTGAATCAGAAGATGGGTGGAGGCACATGGATATACCTCGGTACATTTCTGTTCGGACAAGGTACTTCGTGCAAGGTGGAACTGTCGAACATGTCGAAAACTCCCGGTAGAATTGTGACAGCAGATGGTATCAAGATCGGTGGTGGTATGGGAAATATCGCACGTAAGCCTAACCCAAAGATTGATAAGACGAATAAGTTCGAATACATCACAAGTGGTTTTCCACGTTTCTGCGAAGGAGCACGCTATTGGATGCAATGGGCAGGCGTACCAGACAGTATTTATTCGGAGACAAAAGGTGAAAACGATTATACCGACGACTTTAAGAGCCGCGGACATTGGGTGAATTTCCTCGCCGGAGGCTCTTCCGTGCTTCGTCAGCAACCGGGATTGCACATACCAATCAATCTTTCACTTGCCTTCCACTCGGATGCAGGCCTCACCAACAACGACTCTATCATCGGAACGTTAGGTATCTATCAGACCTCTTCGTGGCGTGGACAATTCGAGAACGGTGCTTCCCGTTATTTATCACACGACCTGACGGATATCATCCAAACAACGATCGTACGTGATATCCGTAGTCTTTACGAACCACAGTGGACAAGAAGAGAGAAATGGGACAAGATGTATCATGAGGCTCGTTTCCCGAAAGTACCGTCCATGTTGCTCGAATTACTGTCGCACCAGAACTTTGCCGACATGCGCTATGGATTGGATCCACGATTCCGTTTTACGGTCAGCCGTGCCGTTTACAAGGGTATGCTTCAGTTCATCGCATGGCAATATCATCAAGAATATGTGGTACAGCCTCTCCCCGTCTCACACATGAGCTTACGGATGGCCAACGAGGATGAAGTGGAATTGAGATGGTTGCCAACGTACGATAAGCTGGAGCCGACGGCTAATCCGGACCAATACATCGTTTATAAACGCATCGGCGAAGGAGGTTTCGACAATGGTACCTTGGTGAGCACAACCTCTTATCGCTGCAAACTGCCGAAAGATGTAGTTTGCAGTTTCAAGGTAACAGCTGTCAACCGAGGTGGCGAGAGTTTTCCTTCCGAAATTCTCTCGGCAGGAAAATCCTCTTCTGGGAAAGGAACGGTATTGGTAATCAATGGATTTGACCGAATCAGCGCACCAGCCGACTTCGTTGCTCCTGCTCCAGAAGACACCTTATATGCCGGATTCCTCTACGATGAGGATTTTGGAGTACCATATATCAAAGATATTGGCTTCACCGGTAAGATGAATGAGTTTTCCAGACTTTCCGAGTTCATAGATAACGAACATACCGGATTTGGTAACAGTGAGAAAAATTACGAGACGAAGGTGATTGCGGGAAATACCTTCGATTATCCTGCCCTTCATGGCGAGGCTATCCTGAACGCCGGTTATTCGTTCGTATCAGCTAGTCACAAGGCGGTGGAAGATAACCACATCTTCATGGATGATTATCCATACGTCGACCTTATCTTAGGCAAACAATATCAGACAAAAATGGGTAGAGGCGGATACTATCCGATCGACTTTGCCACTTTCAACAATCAGATGCAAAATGCCATCCAGGTTTATTGCGAGAAAGGTGGCAACATCTTCGTGTCGGGGGCTTTCGTGGCAAGTGATCTATGGAATCATCAGTTCATCAAAGCCAACGATAAGGACAAGAACTTCACCAGCAATGTGCTGAAATACAAACTTGACACTAGTGGAGCCACAAAAGAAGGATTGGTGAAGTCGGATCCGGCTACATTCAACTTCGCCCCACTCTCCTTCTCGTTCAACCAGACACTGAATGAGGAGTCGTACGCTGTAGAAAAGCCGGATGCTATCTTACCAACCGACCGAAACGCACAGATCATCCTTCGATATATGGACAACAGCCTCGCTGCCGGCATCGCCTATATGGGTGATTACAAGACGGTGGTATGGGGATTTCCATTTGAATCAATACGTGAGAAAGATGCACGTAACACGCTGATGAAAAACATCTTAAACTTCTTTGAAACAAAATAAACAATAACGTATGAAAAATAAAATATCACCATGGTTGTGGATACCTACATTATACTTTGCTGAAGGCATTCCTTACTTTATTGTCAACAATATTTCCGTTACAATGTTCACCCGTATGGGCATACCTAACGGTGAGATGGCACTATTCACCAGTCTTCTCTATCTGCCGTGGACGATCAAACCATTGTGGAGTCCTTTCATCGACATTGTCAAGACGAAGCGTTGGTGGATTATCTCCATGCAAATCCTGATGACATTAATGTTTGTGTTGCTCACTTTATCGATACCTCACCCCGATGCTGCGACGATTGCTGGCACCCAGACGCCTATCAGCCTATTCACCTTTACGCTGATCCTGTTTATCATCACGGCGTTTGCATCTGCTACCCACGATATCGCAGCCGACGGATTCTATATGTTGGCCCTCAACCATCAGGAACAATCATTCTATGTCGGCATCCGCAGTACCTTCTACCGCATCTCCTCCATCTTCGGACAAGGTGTATTGGTGTTCATTGCCGGTGTTCTGGAGACAAGACTTGACAACATCCCCATGGCTTGGACAATCACGATGTGCGTCACAGCGGTGATCTTTGCCTTGGTATCGTGCTATCACTTCTACTTTATCCCTAAGCCAGCCGAAGATGCTCCACGGGTATTGTACGACACAAAGGGAAAAGCCAAGGAGATCATGAAAGAATTTGGTCGTACGTTCGCCACTTTCTTCCAGAAGAAAGGTGTATGGCTGGCAATCATCTTTATGTTGCTTTATCGTTTGCCGGAGGCATTGTTGCTGAAGATGATCAATCCGTTCATGCTCGATACCGTTGAGCGTGGTGGTTTGGCAATGCCTACCGAGATGGTGGGGATTATCTACGGCACAGTAGGTGTACTCTTCCTGACAATCGGTGGTATCATCGGTGGTATCGCAGCTTCCCGCTGGGGATTGAAGAAATCGCTATGGCCAATGGCCTTATTCCTCACATTACCTTGTCTGGCTTACGTCTATATGAGTATGGCCCAACCAACAAGTCTGTTCATCATCGGCACATGTGTCGCCATCGAACAGTTTGGTTATGGTTTCGGATTCACGGCATACATGCTCTATATGATGTATTTCGCAGAGGGAGAATTCAAGACGGCACACTACGCCATCTGCACGGCGTTCATGGCACTCAGCATGATGATACCAGGAATGTTTGCCGGTTATCTTCAGGAATGGC
>CAMVLL010000032.1 GCA_947168315.1 uncultured Bacteroidota bacterium
ACGAGCAGTGTATCGAGAAGAATATATGAGGATCGATACGAGCCGTATTTAAAGATGATGGTCCACATCCGGGAAAACAACCTGGACAATCAGTATTACAGACTGGCTGTACAGGTCGACAAAAAGAGGTTCATGCATGCCGACAAGAGCTATAGGGTTCCCGAGACGGATATTGTCCGTGAAGAATCTAAAGTTCTGATGATTGACTCGATGGATGACCCGATCATCTCGGAAGGAAACGTCATCACCAACGAGGAAGATGATATTTGGGGAACATACGTACTCAATATGTACACCGTATTTACCAATGTACAGTTCAAAGGGAAAGACTGTACACTTAGAATCTATGCCCCAAAGAACGATATGACCAGTTTAGAAAACATCAGCAATGAATATTATACCGAGCCGGATGAACAGCACCGAAGAGAAATAATCTATTTCGACAATGAGCGGGTGGAACGAAAACTGAAAGTATCCCTGCAAAACATTTCCATGGATCACTACATGTACCTGAAGGCCATGAACTATCTGAGATACGACAACTACGAGCCAGCGTTGACTGAACCTATCACGATTCCTAACAATGTAAAGGAAGGCTTGGGCTTTGTCGGAATCAGCACGTCCTCAACGGTTTATCTCGACCTACCGGATCTCTTCATCGACTACATGTTTTACTAAATCACGCAAGTTGGGTGGATGATATACAATTTCCTCCGGACGATTGAAGACGAATTCTGATTTTCTTCTTATCTTTGCACGATAAAAAAAGACTCGGATGAAGGTAAACTTTTTCTGCTTGGCAAGTGGAAGTAGCGGTAATTGTTATTATTTGGGAACAGACGGCTATGGAATCCTGATTGATGCAGGCTTAGGCATTCGAACCATTAAGAAACGCTTGCAAGACCATGGTATTGGACTCGACATGCTTCGTGCAGTCTTTGTGACGCACGACCATGCCGACCATATCAAGGCTGTCGGTACACTGGGCGAGAAATGTTTTCTTCCTATCTATTCCACTCCCGAAGTACACAAAGGTATCAACAAAAGTTATTGTGTGACAGAAAAGTTGTCGGCTGCGAATATTCATTATATCTATAAGGAGCAACCTCTTTACATCAAGGACTTTATGATCACGGCCTTTTCCGTCCCTCACGATAGTACGGATAATGTAGGTTATTCCATTCAGATAGAAGATAAGAACTTTTGCTTCGTCACCGATGTCGGACATATCACTCCGACCATCCGTCAATACGTTAAAAAGGCGAACTACCTTATCCTGGAAGCCAACTACGATGCGGAGATGCTTAAAAATGGTCACTATCCTGCTGTTTTAAAGCATCGTATTGCTAGTGAGAACGGACATTTATGTAATGATGATACAGCTGCTTTCTTGACAGAAATCTATCATCCCGAACTAAAATATGTATGGTTGTGTCATTTAAGTAGAGACAATAACCGTCCGGAATTAGCATATAATACCGTTGAATCAAAATTAAAAGAGAATGGGATTATTGTAGGTGACGATTTACAACTCGTTGCCCTTCGACGTTCTCTTCCATCTGACTTTCATTCGTTTCTTTAATTGTCATATTGTAATTCGATGAAATGGCCTAAAAAAGGCATAAAAAAGCAAGAAAAACATTTGGTAGTTTAAAACAAAACCTCTACCTTTGCATCCGCAATTAAGAAATATGCACCCTTAGCTCAGTTGGTAGAGCAACTGACTCTTAATCAGTGGGTCCAGGGTTCGAGTCCCTGAGGGTGTACATTTCGAATGATAATAAAAGTTATTAATTTGTTGCACCCTTAGCTCAGTTGGTAGAGCAACTGACTCTTAATCAGTGGGTCCAGGGTTCGAGTCCCTGAGGGTGTACAAAAAAAGAGTAGGATTTTTATTCTACTCTTTTTGTTTTATAACCTTACTTTCTCTATTATTTCTTTGTCAAATTAGCCTTGATTTGATCCAATAGATAGAAACACCCTTGCATTTTTGGATTATCATAACAATCTTTAGCCTGTTCCAGGAGATGGTTAATCGTAACTTTGAGATTGTCTGTATAGGCTGCATCATTAATTTGCATGGTTTGTGGTAGTTCCTGTTTGTTAAACCATTCACGATAATTGGAAACATCCTTCAATGTATGTACTTCTACTTTCTTCATATATAATAATGTTTTGTTTAAAATGGATATCCTACGGCAAAATGGAAGGCAAAGTCCCTACTGAATTTAGGATGCGAGATCGGATATTTATCTCTTCCAGAATACATTGGGTTAACCGCTTTCATACCACCGTCAAAACGAAGAATCAAATAATCTAAATCGAATCGAATTCCTAAACCATATGCAGCTGCAATTTGTTTATAGAATCGATTAAACTTGAATAAACCATCCTCCTGTTCCACATCACTTCGTATAGTCCAAATATTACCTGCATCAACAAAGGCTGCTCCTTTGAGTTTCCAGAAGAGATGGGTACGATATTCCAAATTAATGTCTAATTTAATATCTCCCGACTGTTTGATAAAGTCCATCTTACCTTCTTCATTTCCTTTATATCCACCAGGTCCTAGACTTCGAATCGACCAGCCACGTACGCTGTTGGCACCACCAGAGAAGTATCTTTTTTCAAAAGGAAGGATTTTTGAGTTACCATAAGGGTATGCAATACCAGTCCCAAAGTGGAATACTAAGGCATTTCGACTATCGATCTGTATATTTCTGGTGTAATCGAAATCACCTTTAACATATTGAGCAAATGGAATGTTAGCTATCACATAACCTTTGTCATGACGTTTGTGTGCACTTGCCGCATTAAAGAGACCATATAGCATGTTTCCCGACTCCTCAATATTGAAACGAATCGAATATGAGTTTCGATTCAGTGTTCGCATCATAGTATTTCCGGCACTGTAATAAGTATAGGTATAACCTAATTTGACTATTAACTGGTCCTCATAACTGGCACGAAGCAAGGAGTTTCTTGCAGACATGCGGTCGAGGTAATCCTGGAACTCTTGCGATTTTCTTGGCATATAGACATAGTTAATGTCTAACAAGTCGAATTTATACTGTCTTCGCTGACTACTCCACTTATAACTCCATGAAGCTGCAGCGAGTGTTCGAGAGAATTCTGGACGAATCTGCTGACTATACTGTAATCCAACTTCTGAAGTCGCTCTAACTCTTCGTTTGAAATCAGACGAAAGGAATGGAAACATGAACTGTGGGAAGTTCAAACTGGTTTCTACGCCAAATTCTGTATAATTCTTGTTCACATAATCTTGGTTGTTCGAGCCAGTAATAGCCTCGTATGCGCCTCTGATCTTGAAAGTAAATGTTTCAGATCCTTTAAATACGTTCCGATGTTGGTAAGAAACAGAGGCGGCAGCACCTAAATCTCCCGCAGAGTTCGTACCTTCTATTTCGAATGATATGGATTTGTCTTTTCCTTTCGCTAAAGAGATGAACGCATCCAACTGAGTGCTGTCATTCACTGTTACTTCTTTAAAGTTAATATTAGAGTAACGTAATGCCTTTAATCGTCCAAGTAAGGAATGTGTTTCTTGAACATCTTGGTCATTATACAAGCCTTGCGGTCGAATTCGATTGAATTCCAACATTACTTTAGGACGAAGAAACATCTCCTCCTTATAATACATTGGGAACTCATTGTATTTCATCTCATTGAATTCGCCCAATCCTAATTCTTCTGCGTTAACGACATTATTGTCGGTGATAAAACTCACCTCATGTATCTTGAATTGTTGATGCTTTGTCGGAGTATCTTCTTTCTGACGTTGATAAGGAAGCACTCGTAATGTCAAATCTACTAAATATGTATTACGAGTAGTATCAGCTTGATAAACGATAAAGTCCTTGTTGAACTTAAAATAACCGTTACTCATTAGTATTTTGGCGATACGTTGTCGTTCTGCATCTAAGATGTTCACATCAAAAGGCATTCCTTCATATAATAAAGTATGAACGGAATCATTATGAATGAAATCATTGATAGTCGGATCGTCCACATCATATTGGATGTTTCGAACCATATAAGGTTTTCCTGCTCTAATCTTATACTTGAGCTTCAGTTTATTACGCTTTATGGTCTTATCCAAATCAACTTGTGCTGTCATAAAACCAATGTTTTGTACAGCCTTTTGTATTTCTATCTGACTCTTTTGTGCAGTTTCGTCGTTATAGATTTCAGGAGCATCTCCAATTTTTTGAAAGAAGCGGTTAATCCATTTGGTAGAATCTCGGCCTGAAATACAATAAATACGCATTGGAACTTTGACAAGATTGAACCAGCGGGCATTAGGATTCTGACGGACATACGTAGAGAACTGTGAAGGATCGACCAGTTTGCTATCTGATTCAATCTTCACTTCATCCAACAAATATTTATTCTCAGGAATAAACCTGCTGACGGAACAGGATGAGAATAAAGCAAGTAAAATCGTATATAAGATATATTTAGCCCGCAGAGCCATATAAATCTACTTTTGTCCTTTATTTAAGTACAAATATACGCATATAATCAATTAAAATCTTATCTTTGCTAAATAAAATCTGTTAATATTACTTCGAATATGCTGAGTAAAAACAAGATAAAATTCATTCATTCGTTAGATACGAAGAAAGCTCGGAAAGAAGAAAACGCTTTTCTTGTCGAAGGTTTTAAGTCGGTTGATGAATTCCTCCCCTCTTTTCATTGTAAACTTTTGGTTGCAACATCATCCTATTTCTCTACTCATCCTAAATGTATTGCCGATGAAATCATTGAGGTTACACCAGAAGAATTATCACGTGCAAGTCTTTTAAAAACGCCTCAAGAAGTTTTAGCTGTGTTTGAGCAGCCTTTTTATAAGTTAGATTTCGAAGCCCCTTCCAGCTCCCTGTGTTTAGCATTAGATGGAGTTCAAGATCCAGGTAACCTCGGAACGATTATTCGCATTGCTGATTGGTTTGGCATTGAGGATTTGTTCTGTTCTCAGAATACAGTTGATGTTTACAATCCAAAAACTATTCAGGCAACAATGGGTGCTTTGTCGAGGGTGAAAGTTCATTATACGGATTTGATACCGTTTATTCAAACACTTCACAATGTACCTGTTTACGGAACCTTCCTAGATGGGGATGTGATATATCAAAGTGAATTATCTCCAACGGGATTAATCATTATGGGGAATGAAGGTAACGGTATTAGTCCTGAAATTGAGAACATTGTTACTCAGCGTTTGTATATTCCAAACTACCCTAAGGAACGTAAGACATCCGAATCCTTGAATGTGGCCGTGGCTACATCAATTATTTGTGCAGAATTCCGTAGAAGATTCATTTAAACTGATAATTTTATTGTTTTTATGGAGGAATTTTGTACTTTTTTAGTAGAATAAAAAGTATATTTGCATTAATCAAGAATTTTAAATTTTAAAATAATAACTATTATGGTAAACTTTTCTTTGGAAGGTAAGGTTGCACTTGTAACTGGTGCATCTTACGGTATTGGTTTTTCTATTGCCACAGCTTTTTCTCAGGCTGGTGCAAAAATCGTGTTCAATGATATCAAACAAGAATTGGTTGATAAAGGGTTGAAAGCTTACAAAGAGTTGGGTATTGACGCAAAGGGTTATGTTTGCGACGTTACCGACGAAGTAGCCGTAAACAAACTTGTTGCAACTATCGAGAAGGAAATTGGTACTATTGATATTTTGGTAAACAATGCGGGTATAATCAAGCGTATCCCAATGACTGAAATGTCGGCTGCTGAGTTCCGTCAGGTTATTGATGTTGACTTGAATGCACCATTTATCGTTTCAAAGGCAGTTATTCCTGGTATGATTAAGAAAGGTCACGGAAAGATTATCAACATTTGCTCAATGATGAGTGAGCTAGGTCGTGAGACTGTTTCTGCTTATGCCGCAGCAAAGGGTGGTTTAAAGATGTTAACTCGTAACATTGCATCTGAATATGGTGAATTCAATATTCAATGTAATGGTATCGGACCGGGTTATATTGCAACTCCTCAAACAGCTCCTCTTCGTGAACGTCAACCGGACGGCTCTCGTCACCCATTCGATTCATTCATTGTTGCAAAGACTCCGGCCGCTCGTTGGGGAACAACCGAAGACTTGCAAGGCCCTGCTGTATTCTTGGCTTCTGATGCTTCTAATTTTGTGAATGGACATGTTCTTTATGTCGATGGTGGTATCTTGGCATACATCGGTAAACAACCTAAATAATAGGTAAAATGAGATTTTCAAAATTATATTCTATATTCATCCTGCTGGCAGCTATCTGCTTGGCAGGATGTTCTTCTAGTCCAATCGAGTTAACGATATCCAATGATATGGATTTTGATCGTAACGAAGAGATGGTAGAAGTTGAGATGGGTACACTGGCTGATCTTCCACGCCAATTTGTCGTGCTGGATGCTGAGAATAATCAAGTTCCTTATCAAGTTACCTATGATGGAAAACTGATTTTCCTTGCATCTGTTCCTGCAAATGGAAGTGTCGTTTATAAAGTGAAAGCCGGTAAACCGCAGGATTTCCAAACGATTGCTTGCGGACAAGTGTATCCGGAACGTGTGGATGATGTCGCTTGGGAAAATGATAAAGCTGCTTTCCGTGCGTACGGACCTGCCCTTCAAAAGAATAATGAACGTGCTTTTGGCTACGATGTTTTCACGAAACGTGGAACAAAGGATCCGGTTGTTGCTGCTCGATACGCTCTCGAACTGAATAATGAGCTTAGAAAACAGATTGGTGAACTTCGTAGAAGTGGACAAAGACTGCTTGCTGACAGTCTTTCGAATGCTATTTCTTACCACATTGACCATGGAAATGGAATGGATGACTACTCTGTTGGTGCGACTCTTGGTGGTGGTACTTCAGCTCTTTTAGATGAAGGAAACATTGTTTATCCATGGGCTTACAAGACGTGCGATATATTGGACAATGGTCCGCTGCGTTTTACCATGAAATTGGACTATAATCCGTTCGCAATTCAAGATGATAACAATATCGTTGAATCACGTATTATCTCTTTTGATGCAGGTTCTTATATGAACAAGGCTCAGATCGCTTTTAACAATCTTTCTTCTGCCAAAGAAGTGGTTGCCGGGTTGGTTATCCATCCAAATAATCCTGAAGGATATGCTTTTGATAAAGAGGCTGGCTATATCGCTTATGCTGATTTGACCGACCATCCTGACCGTGATCAAGGTTCAATCTTTGTTGGCGCTGCCTTCCCTAACCCATTGAAGGATGCTAAGGTTCAACTTTTTACCGATGAAGAAAAGGATGATCATAAAGGTGCGTTGGGTCATGTGCTTGGTGTTTCCGATTATCAGCCGAAAGCTACCTTTACTTATTATTTCGGTAGCGGATGGTCGAAAGCAGATATGCCAAGCATGGATGCGTGGACTAAGTATTTAAAGGACTTTGTTGTGAAAGCAAATCATCCTCTCACGGTTAATTTAAATTAATCCTTATGGAAAGTATATTTAGTTATATTATTGGCTTGGGTGCAGCTGTAATGATGCCAATCATCTTCACCATCTTAGGTGTGTGTATTGGTATTAAGTTCAGCAAAGCCCTGAAAAGCGGCTTGTTGGTTGGTGTCGGTTTTGTCGGCCTCTCCGTAATTACTGGTTTGTTGACTAGTACATTAGGTCCAGCATTGAGTAAGGTGGTTGAGATTTACGGCTTACAATTGAAAGTTTTCGATATGGGATGGCCGGCTGCAGCCTCTGTGGCATATAATACATCGGTTGGCGCTTTTATTATCCCTGTTTGTTTGGCTGTAAATATCTTTATGTTGTTTACAAAGACGACACGTACGGTTAATATCGACTTATGGAATTACTGGCATTACGCTTTTATTGGTGCCGTTGTTTATTTTGCAAGTGGCAATATTTGGTGGGGATTCTTTGCTGCCATTATCTGTTATATTTTGACTTTGATTTTGGCCGACTATACCGCTGATAAATTCCAATCTTTCTATGATAAGATGGATGGTATCTCCTTACCCCAACCATTCGTTGCCGGATTTGTTCCTTATGCTGTCGCTGTAAACGCATTGTTGGATAAGATTCCTGGTTTCGATAAATTGAACATCGATGCTGAAGGTCTGAAGAAGAAGTTTGGTTTGTTAGGAGAACCTCTCTTCTTAGGTGTATTGGTTGGATGTATTATCGGATGTTTGAGTTGCAAAACCGGTAAAGAAATGGTAGATCAGATTCCATATATCTTAGGATTGGGCATTAAAATGGGTGCTGTAATGGAGTTGATTCCTCGTATTACTGGTTTGTTTATCGAAGGTTTAAAGCCAATCTCTGATGCTACTCGTGATTTGATCGCCCGAAAGTTCAAAGGTGCTATCGGTTTGAACATTGGTATGAGTCCAGCTTTGGTTATTGGTCATCCGACAACCTTAGTTGTATCTCTTTTATTGATTCCTGTAACCATTCTATTGGCTGTTATTCTTCCAGGTAATCAGTTCTTACCATTGGCTTCTTTGGCAGGAATGTTCTATGTAATGCCATAGAACGTGCTGAAAACGTTTATTATCGGCTTTGTTGCCATGTTAATCGGTTTGTATTTCGTAACCGACCTCGCTCCTTCCTTTACGAAGGCAGCACAGGATGTTTATGCCAACACGCAAGATGCGGCTGTAAAAATTCCGGATGGCTTTGATGGTGGTGCTTTGGACTTTGCTTCCAGTCCATTTTCGTGGATTATCTTCCACCTGACATATACATTTAAGTATATAGGTGCAGGACTCTTGGTTATCTTTACTTTGGCAATGATGTGGTTGAATCGCATCGCTATTATTAAGTTCCAAAAGAAAGCATTAGGAAATGATAATCAAGATGATATTTTAGGTTAAAATAAAGAATAAAACTAATAAACGATATAGAAATGAAAAAAGTAATGATGTTATTTGTCCTGGGTTTTATGGCATTTGCCGCTTCTGCTCAGGTGAATTATAAGATGCAGACTGCTTGTAATCCTCAAGACGTGAAAGGTTATGACACAGATCGTCTTCGCAGTAGTTTTGTAATGGATAAGGTTATGGTTGCAGATGAAATCAATCTTACCTATTCGATGTACGACCGCTTTATTTTCGGTGGCGCTGTTCCAGTAAGCAAAGTGTTGACTCTTGACACTATCGATCCGTTGAAGGCTCCTTACTTCTTGTTCAACCGTGAACTAGGCGTAATCAACGTAGGTGGTGAAGGAACTGTCACTGTTGATGGAAAAGAATATGTACTTCGCTTTAAAGAAGCTTTGTATGTTGGCCGTGGCAATCAAAAGGTTACCTTTAAAAGTAATAATGCCAGCAATCCTGCTAAGTTCTATTTGAACTCCGCAACAGCTCACAAGGCTTACAAAACGCAGTTGATTACCATTGATGGTCGTAAGGGCTCTCTTAAAGCAAACTCATTTGCTGCAGGAAAGATGGAAGATAGTAACGACCGTGTCATCAATCAGTTGATTGTTAACAATGTTTTGGAAGAGGGTCCATGTCAATTACAGATGGGTTTGACCGAACTTAAACCGGGCTCAGTGTGGAATACGATGCCAGCACACACACATGCTCGTCGTATTGAGGCTTACTTCTATTTCAATGTCTCAGAAGGCAATGCCATTTGTCATTTAATGGGTGAGCCACAAGAGAACAGAATGATTTGGTTACACAACGAACAAGCTGTTATGTCTCCTGAATGGTCAATCCACGCTGCAGCAGGCACAAGTAATTATATGTTTATTTGGGGTATGGCTGGTGAAAACTTGGACTATGGTGATATGGATAAGATCCAATATCTTGAAATGAGATAATCATTATTCTTATTAAATATTCAATCCCTTTGACTGCAATCATAGTCAAAGGGATTTTTTTATCGATACACTTTCGTCTTAATTCTTTCATTCAATTATTTAATCTTGTCACCTATGTGACAAAGGCTTTTCACATTGGTGACAAGAGTTTTCCACATTAGTGACAAAGGCTTTCCACTAATGTGGTTAGCTTAAATTATATGATATTTGATATATTAGCTCAATATTTTAGTTTGTCAAGTCAGTAACTTGAACATTTTTGAACATTAACGAAATTACAAAAAGTAGATGAAAGAATATTATTTCGTCTGATTATTCGTATATTTGTTTAGTATTTTTAATCGAAGAGAAGATGAGAAAATTTTCATTTCTATTATTTCTTTGTTGTGCTTTGAATATTTCTGCACAACAACACGTTGTGATAGATCTTTGGCCCGATGGCGCGCCTACTCCTAACGGATTGTCGGGAGAGGAACAAATCAACAAGCAAGGTCATATCAGTAATGTATCACACCCGACACTCACAGTTTATCGTGCGGCAAAGCCCAATGGACAAGCAGTTATCATGTGTCCGGGTGGTGGTTATTCTATTCTTTCATCCCTAAGTGAAGGCCATAATATGGCTTGGTGGTTCACTCATCAAGGAATTACGTTTGCCGTGCTGAAATATCGCTTGCCGAACGGTCATCATAAAGTACCATTGGAAGATGCTCTTCAAGCAATTCGAATCCTTCGTAGTCATGCAAGCGACTGGAACATTAAACAGATTGGAATTATGGGTGCTTCTGCAGGCGGTCATTTGGCGACATCAGCTGCAGTCCTTTATACTGCTGACTCGCGGCCTGATTTTCAAGTTTTATTCTACCCTCGCATATCGTTATCCAACGAGAGTGGAATGAGGAGTAGCACTTATAAAAACTTGTTTGGTGGCCATCCTACAAAGGAGTTAGCTGAGTATTATTCTGCTAACCTTCATGTGAATGCAAACACTCCTCCTGCTTTTATCATGCATAGTACGGACGATGGAAGTGTTCCTGTGGAAGAAAGCATCAATTATTACCTTGAACTGCGTAAGAACAAGGTTCAGGCAACCATGCATATCTATCCTGTCGGAGGACATGGTTGGGGATTTGATGATCGATTTAGTTATAAACAACAATGGACGCAAGAACTTGAAAAGTGGTTGCGTGAGATAAAACCATAATAAATATGAAACGATTATATCTTTTAGGACTATTATGTGTCCTCTTCATAACGGGACAAGCTCAGAAACAAGACTCTATTCGTGTCTTGTTTATCGGAAACAGTTATACGTATTACAATGATTTGCCTGAAATGCTTCGCGAGTTAGGTAAAACGCAGAATATGAATTTTGCCATTGGTCGTGTTTTGAAGGGTGGAGAACGGTTTTCCGGTCATCTGAAAAATCCGAAGTTACGTTCAGTACTTCAACGAAAATGGGATTATATCATTTTACAGGAGCAAAGCACTCTCCCAGCCTCTCCAACCGCTCAAGTATTAAGAGATTGTTATCCATATGCGCATGCGCTCGACAGTCTGATTCATGTGGATTCTCCGCAAGCAAAGGTTATTTTCTACATGACTTGGGGACATAAATATGGGACGGTACATGATAAAAAGGGTACATATCCTCTTCGAGATTCCTACGATGGTATGCAGGAACGCTTGAAAACGAGTTATTTGGAAATGACATACGATAACAATGCTTGGTGTGCTCCTGTTGGTATGGCTTGGAAAAAAGTTCGAGAACTGCATCCTGAATATTCATTATATGTACAAGATACTTACCATCCTTCGCCTGTTGGTTCCTATCTCGCAGCAAACGTGATCTTTACTACGATTTGTCAAAAGCATTATCAATCAGATTATGCTGCAAATCTTGATGCGAATATGGTCGAGATCCTGCAGCAGATTGCACAGAACACCGTATTGGAGAACTTGGAATTGTTGAATATCCGTTGAAAATCGGACAGATAAATGAAAGGGTTGCACATTTTTGTTGCAACCCTTTTTTATTATAGCTTATTTATGACTTTCATCATTTGCTCACCTAAGCCGATAGTATATCCTTGTGAGACAAATACGATTCGATTGAAAGTATCAGCGATGATAAAGATCGGCAATCCACTGCGTTGATCCAGTTTCATGGCATTTATAATTTGATCTTGAATATCGTTTGTATCAATGCCATATACGATTGTGTTGGGTAAACCAGGGAATTCGGACGCATTATATTTTTGTGAGTCTTCCTTATTCGGGAATAAAAGCACCACTTTCTTTCCCCATTGTTCGAAGTCCTTCCCCAAAGCTGCAATATCCTTAAGTGCATGATTCGTTGGTTCTTGACCAACTCCTAAGATTCCGACAATAAAATATCCTCTTCCTGTAGTTGAAAGAATTGATTTCTTCTCATGAGCATCAATAGGTTGATAGAGAGATTCCGAGTCGAAATTACCAATAACTTTTATCTCGTCCTCAGTCTCACGCATCTTCAACTCAACTACAGTCTTCGTGTTGGGTAAAACTTTAAAAAACGACATTTCACTCAGCACACCACCATTCGCAAGTCGGGTGCCAGAAACCAAAACATAGGTTCCTTCATCCAAACGAGAACCTAATTTCAATATATCATCGTATGTATAAGCTTCGTCATAGTTAAGCAACTGCATTGCGCCGTCATCTGTCAGTTTTGAAATCGTAAAATGCGAATAGTATTTAGGATTACTTAAATATGGCGCTGGAGTATATTTCCCAATTACTGAACCTGTCTGAACCGTTTTTTGATTTTCAGCTCCAAAATGAACGTCTATGGCTTGTTCATCCCAGATATATTGTACTTTTCCTGTAACTTCATCGATTCTTGCAGGAATACCCATTGCACGCGATAAGGCAACGTAGAAAATATCGCGACTATGTGAGTCGGCCATTCGAACTTTCCATACGCCAGCCGGTGAGATTGGCGAACCACCTAAGTTACAATCATCCACAACTTTGATATTTTTCGTTACCCAATCAACAATTTTCTCAGGATTAGCTCTATAAGCCTTGATATCTGCTTGAGGAATTTGTTTATCGAAGAACTTTTGATATGGTGTTAACAGTTCATTGCTGATACGAGGATTCCGTACAAAACGTTTATAATAGTTACCATTCTTTATAATAAGGAGAGCCATCATGTGATCCATCAAGACATCCAATTTCACATCTCGTAAATCCTTTTCAGATATACGCTGTAGCATATCAATGCCTCCTTTTTTGGAATTTTCTGATTTAAGATGTGACATGAATTCCGTAATCACCGGATAGTTTCCACGTGAAGCAACCAATATTTGAGCAACAGCATCTTCATCCAGACCATGTTCACGAGCGAAAGTACGAGCTGACGCATCTGTCATAAAAGTAGCGACATATGCATTTCGTATAGAATCTTCTTTTGTCTTACGTTGCTCATTCTGAAGTTGTTGTTCATCAGTTACATCTGGAATATTCGATTGCTCAATTGGTGGAATAATATCAAAGGTTTCGGATAAAGGAGCGATACTATTTACATGTTTGTTCAATTGTATAGTAACCTCGCTCTCCTTTCCAAAGGAAACTTTTGCATAACCGAAAGCACCATTCTTAAAAGCCCATATCAACATATCACCTTTCCCGGCAGTTAGGAAAGTCTGTCCATTCTCATCCGTAGTTTTCCGAGCAACCGTATAAAATTCTGCATAGTTATATAGCTTAAAGTCGACAGTTGCTTCCGGAACCGTTTTACCGTTTTCATCGATTACTTTGACATCTGTACGGGCTGTTGGAGCATAATTATCAATAACATTGATTTCGGTATACGTCGCGGTACGTTTCATCACTTCCTCTGGGCCATTGTATTTACCAAACACTTTCGTGTGCATAAGCATACCACGTGAAGCGGGTGCGTTAAACCATCCTAAGTTTAAAACAGGCTCTGGTTCACATGCTCCCATAAAGTACCATTTCCCATCTACCCATGCTTCTACCCATGCATGATTATCATCTGTATGCGCCCATCGAGGAGTATAAACCTGTCGTGCAGGAATGCAAACCGAACGTAAAGCGGCTACAGTAAAAGTAGATTCTTCTCCACATCGGCCATACGCTGTTTTTACTGATGCTAAAGGAGAACTGGTTCGAGAATCGGAAGGTGTATATACTACTTTCTCATGACACCAGTGATTTACTTCCAATACTGCATCATATAATGAGAGTCCTTTCACCCTCTCCTTAAGTTCTTCGTAGAATACCTTTCGGCTGTCATCTAAATCTTCATTATTCACGCGAATAGGAAGTACAAAGTGCATGAATTCACGTTCGGGAATACTCTTTCCCCACGACATCTCTTTCTTTGCTTTGAAAGCAGCATCAACGTTCTCGAGAAAATATTTTCCATCGTGGTCAACCATGTCTGCTAACGGCATATAAGCGTATAAAAAGTTCAATGCTTCACGCTGCTTGTCGTTAATATCTGTTGAGAATATTTGAAAGATATCCGCATTATTGATTTGTTTCTTGCGAAGTTCGAAATCATTCTCTATTGTCTGACGTTCCGTTTCATCACTCATCAAGTGATTTGAGCAGGAACTCAACCCTACGATACCACAAAATAGAAGAAAATAGATAGACTTTAACTTCATGGATATAAAGATATTATATGATTTGAATAAACAATTAGTCTAATTTCAATACAGCGAGGAATGCTTTCTGTGGAACTTCCACATTACCGATTTGTTTCATACGTTTCTTTCCTCTTTTTTGCTTTTCAAGCAATTTACGTTTACGACTGACGTCACCACCATAACACTTTGCTGTAACATCTTTTCGCACCTGTTTAACGGTTTCACGGGCTATAATTTTCGCACCGATCGCAGCTTGAATAGCAATATCGAATTGTTGTCTTGGAATGAGGTCTTTCAACTTCTCACACATCCTTCGTCCAAACTCGTATGCATTATCAACGTGTGTCAACGTTGACAAAGCATCTACGGAATCTCCATTCAATAAGATGTCCAACTTCACTAATTTCGATGTCCTGTACCCCATCGGGTGATAATCAAACGAAGCATAGCCCTTTGAAATACTTTTCAGCTTATCATAGAAGTCGATGACAATTTCAGCTAAAGGCATATTGTAGCGTATTTCAACACGATCACCAGATACATAAGTCTGTCGTACCAATTCACCACGCTTTCCTAGACATAAAGTCATGATAGGACCGATAAATTTTGTCGATGTTATGACTGTAGCATCTATATAAGGCTCTTCAATATGATCAATAAGTGTAGGATCTGGCATACCACCTGGGTTATGAACTTCAGTTACATTACCTTGTTTATCGTAAATGAGATACGATACATTAGGAACTGTAGTGATTACATCCATATCGAACTCGCGGTCTAGTCGTTCCTGCACAATTTCCATATGTAATAATCCAAGGAACCCACACCTGAAACCAAATCCAAGAGCAACAGATGATTCTGGTTGGAATGTTAAGGATGCATCGTTCAGTTGTAGCTTCTCCAATGAAGCACGAAGGTTTTCATAATCTTCAGGTTCGATAGGATAAACACCTGCGAACACCATCGGTTTTACTTCCTCGAATCCTGAAATTGCAGCTTCACATGGTTGTTCTACGTGAGTGATGGTATCACCTACTCGCACTTCGGTTGATGTTTTTATACCAGAAATGATATAACCCACATCACCAGTACGCAATTCTTTGCGAGGGATCATATCCATCTTCAACACACCTACTTCATCTGCGTCATATTCTTTACCGGTATTGAAGAACTTAACTTTATCTCCTTTATGAATAACACCATTTACAACTTTGAAATATGCGATGATACCGCGGAAAGAATTAAATACCGAATCAAAGATCAATGCTTGTAAAGGAGCGTTTTCATCTCCCACAGGATGTGGAATCCGTTCTACGACTGCTTGAAGGATTAAGTCGACACCCATACCTGTTTTACCGGAAGCACGAATAATATCCGCACGGTCACAACCTAGCAACTCAACGATTTCATCTTCAACTTCATCGGGCATGGCATTATCCATATCACACTTATTGATGACTGGAATAATTTCTAGGTTATGGTCGATTGCCATATATAGATTTGAAATAGTCTGCGCTTGAACACCTTGTGTCGCATCCACAACCAACAAAGCACCTTCACAAGCAGCTATAGACCGAGATACTTCGTATGAAAAGTCAACGTGTCCCGGGGTATCAATCAGATTCAATATATAGTTCTCACCTTGATATTGGTATTCCATTTGAATGGCATGGCTCTTGATGGTGATTCCACGCTCACGTTCCAAGTCCATATCGTCCAACATCTGACCATTCGTTACTTCTATCGTATGTGTAAATTCCAACAAACGGTCGGCCAGTGTAGATTTACCATGGTCAATATGTGCAATAATGCAGAAATTTCGGATATTTTTCATCTTCTATTATATTTGATGCAAATATAGTGGAATTTAGGAGTAGAAACAAAAAAACTTTTTTAAGTGATTGAATTCATTCAAAAGAAAATGTGCTGAATAGATTGACTAACGTATATAAAACAAAAATGCGTTAGTTACAACCATTTGTTGTACCAACGCATTTATCAGATGTTTGTTTAATCTCTTAAGCTAATTTGACCAAGATATCACCTTCAACTTCTGAAGTTTCAAGTTTACCTTCTCTCATTAACCAACCCATTGCCATATACAATTCTTTTTCTGATCTAAGACCTGTAGCTTTTTTGAGCTGCTTAATTGTTAATCCTTCTGTACCATTCAGTGCGTTCCAGATAACACCTGCCAACGTACCTGCTTTTTCTGTTAACATTTTCTTTTTACTTTTTAATTAAACCTATATTTGTTTTTCATCATGACCAATGTCATGTTTTTCAAATGCGGTGCAAAGATAAGAAATTTTTATGTTATACAGCATATTTTCGAGAATATTTTTAGTCTAAATGTGATTTTTTTTAAATAAAGAACCAAAATATTCAAGAATTTGAAAGGTCAATGCATAAAAACATTAGATTCGCCTTGAATTTATACATTAAATGGCAACGTTGTTTATTACTTTTCCCTGTTTGAAACTTTTCAAATTATTTACAGCAATATCCATTAGTCGTACTCTTGCCTCCTTAGTTGCCCATGCAATATGTGGGGTAATGAAGCAATTTTTTGCCTTAAGCAAAGGATTGTCTGCCTTTGGTGGTTCAGTTGAAAGGACATCAACGCCTGCCGCAGCAATTTTTCCTTCATTTAGAGCATCAGCTAAGTCTTGTTCATTAATCAATGGACCACGACCTGTATTGATAATAATGGCAGTTGGCTTCATAAGTGCAAGACGTTCTTTATTAACTATTTCTTCTGTCGATGGGGTCAGCGGACAATGCAAGCTAATTATATCACAAGTCTTGAACAACTCATCCAATTCTAATTTGTGAATGCCTACAGGCAGTTGGAATTGATGCTTTGAAGTATAGGCATAAACCTTCATTCCAAATGATAAAGCTATCTGAGATGTGGCATATCCTGTATTTCCCAATCCAATTATACCAATGCTTTTACCATCAAGTTCGATTAGATTCGTATCCCAATAACAGAAATCTGGATTCTGGTCCCAACGACCATTCTTGTTTGCATGAGCGTAGTGGCCTACTCGTTGTGTGATATTCAGTATATGTGCGAAAACCATTTGTGCAACCGACTTTGTACTGTATGCAGGAATGTTTGTTACAACTATTCCTTTTTCTTTTGCAGCTTCAATGTCCACAATATTATAACCGGTTGCCAATACACCAATGTATTTGACGGCGGGAAGTTTTTGCAAATCATCCTTGGTGATCACCGTTTTGTTAGTTATCAAAACATCTGCCTCTGTAGCACGCTGCAATAACTCGCTGGGAGAAGTGCGATCATACACAGTTAAATCACCTAATTCTTTCATAGCATCCCAGGATAAGTCACCTGGATTCAAACCATATCCATCTAAAACAACAATTCTCATATTTAAATTTTTCTTGTGTGATTTTTATTTCTTAAATCGGTCACCCCATAGTCTGATCATTCGTTCTTTCAACTTATCTTCTTGAGGATTTTCCTGTGCATGCCACAATCGTCTGTCTTGGAGCTCATCAGGAAGAAATTGTTGTTCGACGAAATGATCCTTATAATCGTGAGCATATTTATAATCTTTCCCATATCCAAGTTGACTCATTAACTTTGTAGGTGCATTTCTCAGATGTAATGGTACAGGTTGGTTCCCTGTTTCTTGAACTAACTGTAATGCATCAGAGATTCCCATATATGCAGAGTTACTCTTTGGGCTTGTGGCAAGATATACTGTTGCTTCTGCCAATGGAATTCGACCTTCGGGCCATCCTATCTTCATTACTGCGTCGAAAGCTGCATTTGCAAGTAATAAAGCATTAGGATTGGCTAATCCAATATCTTCTGAAGCAGAAATAACTAAACGACGAGCAATGAAAGCAGGATCTTCACCTCCCTCAATCATACGAGCTAACCAATATAATGCGCCATCTGGATCACTTCCGCGAATAGATTTGATAAAGGCAGAGATAATATCATAATGCATCTCTCCTTCTTTATCATAAGCCAAAGGGTTTTGTTGGATGCGTTCGGCTACTATTTTATCCGTGATCTCGATCGTTTCTTTTTCTCCTTCAGCTTCAACAACCAATTCAAGGATATTTAAGAGCTTACGTGCGTCTCCTCCGGAATAACGAAGGATTGCACCAGTCTCTTTTACTTCGATATGCTTCTTGTTTAATATATAATCCTTTGTAATCGCATTGTGAAGTAGTTCAAGTAAATCTTCTTTTTCTAAAGGCTTAAGGACATATACTTGACAGCGTGATAAAAGTGGACGGATTACTTCAAACGAAGGATTTTCGGTTGTGGCTCCAATTAAAGTAACCACACCTGTTTCGACAGCTCCTAACAAGGAATCTTGTTGAGATTTACTGAATCGGTGAATTTCATCGATGAAAAGTATAGGACTGGCTTGTGAGAAAAAGCGACTGTTCTTTGCTTTATCAATGACATCCCGTACATCTTTTACTCCAGAGGTAACGGCGCTGAGCGTAAAGAAAGGGGTTTCAAGTTTGTTTGCTATAATCTTTGCAAGTGTTGTTTTACCGACACCCGGAGGCCCCCATAAGATAAACGAAGAAATCCTTCCTGAATCAATCATCTTTCTCAGGACGGCCCCCTCTCCAACCAATTGCTTTTGTCCGATATAATCGTCTAAATTCCTTGGTCTTAATCGTTCAGCTAATGGTTCAGACATAGATATTACTTTTAGAAAGTCATCATGACCATAAAACGGAAGCCCCATTTGTTGATATCTGGGTTATCCAGATAATTCAAACGTCGAACATAATCTACATGGAGTATCTTAAAGATGTTATGGATACCGATAGAACACTCCATATAAGGTCTTTTTGAATCCATAACAAAGCTAGAAGGATGTCCATTCATCGTTGGGAATAGGAACAGATCCGGATCATTCGGATTCAAATTTGGATTATTCTTATCAGTCAATTGTCCATAGAGCATCTTGAATCCTATAAACTCACGCCATTTTAATCGTTTAATCAGTGGAATACGGTTAAAGATCTTACCGTTCAAGTCCCATGACACATCCAAAGAAGCGTAGCGGTCGTTTAAGAATTCCATATTATTAATAAGGTTGAAAGTTTCGCGCTGTAAAATGTACGACTGGTTGGCAGCCGGCATAATTAGCAATGGGAATGGAACTTTATCCCATTCAACTCCACCTTTAATAAATAAGTCAATCTTTCCCCAAGAAGAGAACCAGAATCGTTTGTAAATACCTAATTCAGTGAAATTATAATTATAATCACCGCCCAGGAAATTGTTAAGACCCATCGTATGCGATAAAGTAAAGACTGGTGCGTCGAATGAAATCGGTAATCTGCGTTGTTTTGTGTTTACATACGTTTCACCTGGGGCATAACGGAACAAAACAGACGCTTCCATGGTATTCATCTTCTTGACTATCGTATGATTCTCGTCATTTCGAATATATTGAAGGTCACCTGTCGGTTCATCCTCCGTCCGTTTCAACTCAAGTTGGGTCTTCAAACCAAAATACGTCTCCTTTTCGTACTTCAATGTAAGGTTCTTAACGTAGCTCATCTGATTTACCTTTGTTGTCTTGAAGGAAGTGAACACATTATCCTTATCTGTCTTCATGAATTTATCGGTAGGCGACATTACATCGTTCTGATATGATAATGTAATAGAGTGTTTCGGGAACTCACGTGGTAAGTATTCTTTCTTATCAAACGAGTATTCTATCTCACCCATGTATTTTGAACGATGATCTTTGAATCCGTATGCATAATATCCTTTGATAAAGAGATGCGGATTCAGGTTAGCTGTACTCTGAGCACTTATTCTCAATCGCAATCCGTCGATGTGGTTTTGTGAAATCATAGTATTTACAGGACCGATATCAATTTTGCTCGGATGTTCTTTCGTACCTGTCTCCACAAAGTTCTCAATAAACGCCTTAAGAACGAAGATGACATATTGGAAACCAGGAAGTTGTTCCATACGTTTCACCAATAGGCTCATAGAGTTCTCAGGTTCCGATAACGGTACCTGACGATATTCACTCCAGAAGTTCTCATCCCTCATCATAGCATCGGCTTCTTTCTTTTCATCGCCTTTTATTTTAAATAATTTGTCAGGCAATTCGTCGAAAGCAAAATCAGAATACCTTGTCATCCTTCGAATCTGAAATCCTTGAGCGAATTTTACGATTTTCATTTCGACAATCATATCATCAATTGTCAAGACATGATCACCATTTGGAAGAGTACTAAACTCTTGAATAATGCTCATATTGTCCACAAAGTTGACACCCGACTTAGCCGGAAGGTTTAATAAGCACTTCTTTACAAGGTAGGATGAATCAGCCAACACATATAAATGACCGGTAAAACCGAAGTCTTGTGAATTATTTGGAACGAATGTCAGATGGAAACACTTGTCGTTGTCCACTTGAATCGTATCCATGATGTAGTATTTATAAAAAGTGATCGCGTCGCTGGTAGATATAGGACTGATAAATGGATACTGAAGCAAGCGAATATCATCTTTGTATATATCAACGTCCGTAAAGATATCCTTCAAAGCTGTATTCAACATATCACCTGTCGCAAACAAGTCGTTGATACCGTTTGAGTTTATACCTTTAATAATAGTCTTTTCAGACTTTGGATCTTTACGGTAGATTTTCTGAGAAGCTGTTTCGTCAACCGAAAGCGGAAGAATGAATTTTCCCGTCTCATTACACAACTCGATTTGATCTTTCAGGAAAGGCATTTTCTTATACATTCCCTTATCAAGCATTTCAGGAGTAACCTCGTTGAGCGATAATGTAATCTTTTGATACCTATTATATTGATAGTAATCGTTATTTGCAAGGTTATTTGTCTTCTTTGCAGCAATAACCTTCTTCATCATTTCAACGGCAGGGTTGTTTTTTCTGGAATATCTTTGACGTTTTGGTTTAACTACTACTTCTTCCAGCATCATTTCATTCGGTGCCAGTTTTACGTCCATCGTCTTTGTGACTCCAGGAATGATATTTACGACCTTAGTTATATATCCAACGGCAGAGAAAGTCAGCTGATTCCACCCTTTTCTTGTTTGGACATCATAGCGACCTTCGATATCAGTTATAGTACCTACACTTGTTCCCTGATAATATACAGTTATATAAGGAAGTGGTTCGTTGGTGATTGAATCAGTAACAACACCTTTTAATCGTTGTCCGTACGTTGACACAGAAAAAGTTAGTGTCAGTAATAGTAGAAAAATATTTTTGATTATTTGTTTCATTATTTTGCATTCTATCGAATTTGCAAATTTACTACTTTATCTTCAAATTTATAGTAAATAAATGTGATTAAAACACAAATCTTCTTTTTAAAGACAGTTATATGGTTAAAAACATCTGATAGATGTACATTTTTTATGGTAAAGCGTGTACAATTGAATTTAGTGTAAGGGTTAATTTGGGGATTTTTGGTCTGGTGAACCCTTAGGGTTCACCTTTTTGATTTTATCATATTTATATCCGATTGAATATTAAAGGATTACAAATTAGGTGAAGGTGAAGGCTCTTTTTTATTTTTAGTGTATAGGTGTTTTTAACGAGAACGTTAATGACAACGATAACTTTTTATCTGCCATAGATACTCTAAAATTTACACTATAAACTATCACCCCTTTTAAAAACTTGAATTTTATTTTCAAAAACTCGATTTTTGTTATCAAAAACTCGAAGAATGAGTATGAAAAACTCGATTTTTGAAAATAAATACTCGACAACAAAAAATAAAAACTCGATATTTGCATTCGTACGTGCAGATAAGTATGTTAAAATAAAAAAGGAACCTTTTCACAAAGGCTCCTTTTTAAGTTTTCAATAGGTATTAGTTTTTTTAAGGTAAAAAGATTGTTTTCAGGATAACGATACAAATATGAACTCTTTTTTTTTACTAGCCAAATTAAAAAACATGTCCTACAACATATTTTTACTTTTTTGAACTTAACTTGACTAAAAAGAATTAAAAAAGCTCGTTTCTGTATTTTTAGTAAGACAAAGTTAATTAAATTTTTTAAACCCAAAAACGTTTTTCTTGTTTTTTCTCAAAAATCATTCATT
>CAMVLL010000033.1 GCA_947168315.1 uncultured Bacteroidota bacterium
TAGCCGACAAGTCGCCTACCAGACTATCCTTCACATTATAATTAGGCGCATGACTGCCCCCTAAAATCAAACCTTTTCCTGAAAAGAACTTACTATCTGGCCGTTCACGCAAGTAAAGAGCCACGGCATCCCGACCACCGGCATAATGAATCGCATGAAGCCCCTGCCAACTGACGGGGATAAACTTACTCTTGTCGTTCGTCGTCCCCGAAGATTTTGCATACCAAATCACCTTCTCAGGCCATAGGACATTCTTTTCTCCACGACGCATCCGATCAATATCCTTCTTGATATCTTCATAAGTTTGAATAGGTAGATGCTGATAGGCCTCGTAATCCTTAATCTTTTGGAAATTATTCTTCTTACCCCATTCCGTCTGCTCGGCCTTTCTTAATAAACGAGATAACACATCTCGCTGTATGGATTCTGCTTGCGTAGCGTATCGGTCAATGGCACGCCAACGTGCAGCAAATAAAGGACGTATAATGTTTGTTATACCCATTTCAATTGTTCAAAAACTTAATCACGTGCAAATTTAGTCTTTTCTAAATAAATATGCTCCATAAATTTCTTTTTTTATAGTTTGTTCATTACTTTAAAATTTTATTATCTTTACGGACTATAAATACCAAATAGTTCATCCATGAAAATAGGAATCTTAACATCTGGTGGTGACTGCCCTGGTATCAATGCTACCATACGAGGCGTCTGCAAAACAGCTATCAACCATTATAATATGAAAGTGTTCGGTATCCGTAGCGGATTCCGTGGATTGGTCGACAACGATATTGTTCCTTTAGGGGAAGAAGCCATGAGTGGTTTGCTCAACATGACTGGTTCTGTTTTGGGAACATCCCGCGAAAAGAATTTCAGAAAGAAACTTCAAGCTGCATCCAAGGACACAAATGCCATGATGAAGACGATCAAAGAGCGGGAATTGAACTGCATTGTCTGTATCGGAGGCGGTGGCACACAGGATACTGCCTACCAACTGTCACAATTGGGCGTGAACGTAATCACCATCCCAAAGACAATCGACAACGATGTGTGGGGAACAGATATCTGTTTTGGTTTTGACTCAGCTATTTCTATTGCTACAGAGGCCATTGACCGACTTCATTCTACCGCGAGCTCACACCAGAGAGTCATGGTTATCGAGGTCATGGGACATAACGCCGGATGGATTGCACTGTACTCTGGAATGGCTGGTGGCGGTGACATCATCCTGATTCCAGAACTTCCTTATAACATTCACAATATCGGCAATAAAATTATTGAACGACTCAAACAAGGGAAACCTTACTCCATAGTGGTCGTTGCAGAGGGCATTGAGGCTCCTCACGGGAAGAAGGCTGCCCAGTTCATTGCTGAGGAGATTGAGTATGAAACAGGCTTTGAGACTCGTGAAACCGTACTTGGATATATCCAGCGTGGTGGAACGCCAACTGCTTACGACCGCAACCTAGCTACACGCATGGGAGGATTCGCCGCTCAGATGATTGCCGACCAACAATTTGGCAGGATGGTTTCATTACAAGGTTCAGAAATAACATCTGTTCCTTTGTCGGAGGTGACAGGAAAAGTCAGGTTGGTTGATCCCGAGAACGAACTGATCATCCAAGGACGACGAATGGGCATTTGCTTCGGATAAAACAACTAAAATATGAGAAAAAGCTACTTACTATTGGTTTTCTCATTGCTGTCAACCATTCTTTTCGCACAAGAGAATTTAGAGCAATGGGTAAAAGACAACTACACGAAACGAGAGGTAATGATCCCGATGCGGGACGGTAAACGACTGTTCACCGCTATCTACGAACCCGTGCAAACAGATAGGCTTACACCTATCTTTATTACCAGAACTACTTATACAGCAGGACCTTACGGTGAAGGTTATAACTCTTTCCTTTGGACAAAGTATAGGAACTTGGTGAAAGCGAAGTACGTCATCGCCATCCAAGATGTTCGTGGCCGCTGGAGAAGTGAAGGCGATTTTGTCAACGTCCGTCCTTTCAACGCTCACAAGAAGGGAAAAAAAGATATTGACGAAGCATCCGACACGTATGATACCGCAGAGTGGCTCATCAAGAACGTGAAAAGTAATGGAAATATCGGCGTAGGCGGTACCTCCTATCCAGGATTCTATACCGTTATGGCTGCATTGAGCGGACATCCTGCCATCAAAGCTGTTGTTCCTCAAGCACCAGTCACTGATTGGTGGATGGGAGATGACTATCACCACCACGGCGCGTTCATGATTACTGATATGTTCAACTTCTCGCCAACCTATATGGACCGTCCTCGTCCTGTCCCAACCGATCGATTTATCCCGATGAAACCGTTTTATCTCGATGATGAGTATTCGTTCTTCCTCAGAAATAAGACGATGAAAAGCCTAACTCGTTTGGCTGGCGACAGTATCACCTTTTGGCATGAACTGATGGAACATCCCGACTACGATGATTGGTGGAAAGCAAGAGATAGCAGAAGAAGTCTTTATCATGTGAAGCCTGCCGTCCTGGTGGTTGGTGGGTTCTTCGATGCAGAAGATTGTTATGGCACCTTGGGCGTTTACAAAGCCATCCGTCAGCAAAGTCCGGAGACTGCTTTGGGCTTTATCATGGGACCATGGTTCCACGGTGCTTGGGAACGTGACCTCGGGAATCATCTGGGCGATATCCTGTTCGGTGCCAACACCTCCAATTATTATCTGGACGATGTTGAGTTTCCATTCTTGCAGTATTATTTGAACGGTATCGGAGAGCCTCCGTCTTCCGACAAGGCTGTGCATATCTTCTATACAGGAAAGAACGAATGGCGACACTATCCCGTTTGGCCTGTTCCTGATGCCAAAGATTTCCGTGTTTATCTTGGGGGAAATGGGCAGTTGTCCACTCAGCCACCGTCCAACAAGGATTCTTATTCCGAATATGTGTCCGATCCACAACATCCTGTTCCGTATGTGGCTAATTTTGCACATGGACGCTCGGCAACATATATGACAGCCGATCAACGTTTCGCCTCTACCCGGCCCGACGTGTTGACGTTCCGGACAAATGTGTTGGAAGACGATTTGACTTTGGGTGGTGAAATCCATATCGATTTGAATGTCTCTATTAGTACAACCGATGCCGACTTCATCGTAAAGGTGATTGATGAATTCCCTGAAGATTTCCGCTACGATGAAAACACCTATGTGGAAGACAATCAACTTATGTTACGCAACCGAGGAACGATGATGGGCAGTTATCAGATGTTGGTTCGTGGCGAGACGATGCGTGGACGCTATCGCAATAGTTACGAGCATCCAGAGGCCTTTCAACCTAACGAGATAACAAAAGTCAGCTTCGAGATACCCGACATTGCCCACTGTTTTAAGAAAGGTCATCGTCTGATAATTCAAATCCAAAGCACGTGGTTCCCATTGACCAATATCAATCCCCAACAATTTGTAGACATCAGTACCTGTGACGAGGAAGATTTTGTTAAGTCGAATATTCGGATTTATCATGATGAGCAACATCCATCTTCGATTACCTTCCAACGGATAGAAAACGAGTAGGAGTACATATAAGAATAATAGAATGAATAAACACCTATTCCTTTCAGTCGCACTAACATCCATCTCCGGAAACATGGCTCAAAGCTATGCACAGGATAAGTATGTATCAGATCGATCAGACAAACGCCCAAACATCATTCTGTTCATGGTAGATGATATGGGGTGGCAAGATACTTCCCTACCGTTTTGGACGGAACGGACAAAGTACAATGAGGTATATGAGACGCCTAACATGGAACGTCTGGCGCAACGAGGGATGATGTTTACACAAGCTTACGCTTGCAGTATCAGTTCAGCGACACGCTGCAGCTTGATAACAGGAGCAAATAATGCTCGTCATCGAGTAACCAACTGGACACTCGAAAAAGATAAAACCACCGACATGAAAAGTGAAACTGTCCAATTGCCTGATTGGAACTACAACGGCGTAAGCCAAGTAAGTGGTACAGCAAACACGTTTGTCGGTAAATCGTTTGTCGAAATATTGAAGCAAAGCGGATATCATACGATTCATTGTGGTAAAGCACATTGGGGAGCCATTGACACTCCTGGCGAGAATCCAACCCATTGGGGCTTTGAAGTCAATATCGCAGGACACGCAGGTGGAGGTATAGCGACCTATCTGAGCGAACGCAACTACGGACATAACGCTGATGGAACACCATTCTCGCTTCAGGCCGTTCCAGGATTGGAGCAATATTGGGGAAGCGGAACCTTTGCCACCGAAGCACTTACCCTAGAGGCTATCAAAGCATTGGACAAGGCAAAAGAATATAATCAACCTTTCTTCCTTTACATGGCACATTATGCCATCCATATCCCCATCGATAAGGATATGCGCTTCTACCCAAAGTATCTTGCTAAAGGAATGACCGAAAAAGAAGCCGCATACGCATCGCTTATAGAGGGAATGGATAAAAGTCTAGGTGACCTGATGGATTGGCTGGACAAAAATGATGAGACTAATAATACCATCGTCATTTTTATGAGCGATAACGGCGGCTTAGCCTCAGAACCTCATTGGCGTGACGGAACCATCCACACGCAAAACTATCCGCTTAATAGCGGAAAGGGTTCTTTATACGAGGGAGGCATCAGAGAGCCAATGATTGTGTCGTGGCCAAATGTCGTTCAACCCAATACAAAGTGCGACAAATATCTTATGATAGAGGATTTCTATCCTACGATCCTGGAGATGGCACAGGTTAAAAACTATAAGAAAGCGAAGAACTTGGACGGAAAAAGTTTCCTGCCGATGCTCAAAGGTACAGGAGACACCTCAAAAGGACGTGCTATCGTGTGGAATTTCCCAAATATCTGGGGGAACAAAGGGCCAGGCATTAACCTGAATTGTGCTATCCGAAAGGATGAATGGAAACTGGTATACTACTATGAAACGGGTAAAAAGGAGCTCTTCAACATCTATCAAGATATAGGAGAGAAGCAAGACCTCTCCGTTTCTTACCCAAAGGTCGTCAAACGACTATCAAAAGAATTAGGTTCGTACCTTCGGAAAGTGGGTGGTCAACGCCCCAGCTTCAAGTCAACAGGCAGACCTTGTCCTTGGCCGGATGAAGATTTTACTCTCCAATAGATTAACGACCAAAAAAATTAAGCTTGTCACAAAGGTGGAAAGACTTTCCCACAAAGGTGACAAGCCTTTGTCACATAGGTGGAAAGCTTTTGCCACATAGGTGACAAGCTTAAAAATATGATTAGTTACGAGAAGGATTACTTCTTACCTAAGATATTTCGCTTAAACCAATGCTTAATGGCACGTCGACGCGCTCTTCGCTCCTGACTCTGTCGCAACAAGTTCAGACATTCGTCTGCATCAAAGCCCATTCCTTTGGCATAAGCAGGGATCAATTCCTCCAAGTGTGGAATATCCTGACGGAACAACTCCAAGGAAACCATGGCAGCCTTCGGAGTAACCTTTCCAAAAGTCAGTTGGTTGATATCAATCATCGCAAAACAGTGCTGGTCTCCTTCTTTATGAACGATCAGGTTACGGGCGTTATAGTCACGATGAATGATTCCAGCTTGATGTAAGCGTACGGTATAATCGACGAATGCATCCTCCCATTCTTTTTTCGCGGCCTCATCGTCTCCGCGAAGAATCTCATCCAAGGTAGGATAAGGAATATACGATGAAATAAAGTAGCCAGTATGATAGAACCCGTGTTTTTTTAAAAACAGATAGGCGATGGGAGCAGCGGTATCAAACCCATTCTTCAGCAAATACTCCGCATTCTCGTATGCTCTCAACGGTTTATTCTTCCTGAACCACGTATAAACGACACAGTTCAACAGAACCGGACGCTTATACTTCTTGACCACATATTGCTGGTCGTTGTAACGGATGCGTTCAACTGTATTTCGACGATTGCAATAGACTTGCTCAGGAGTGTAATCATGATTAGGAACCGACAAGATAAAGTCGGAGAGATCAGCGTAAGCGGGATTGATATGTACTTCCATTGTCCAAACTTTTATACGATATACAAATATACTCCAATGGTGCTAATTTCAGAAATCTGCCCGATGATTTTTCATTTCTTTTCGCAGTTGTTTGGCCAATCCGCCAGTCACTTGGTTCAATATTTCCCAGAATTCAGGACCATGATTCATCTCCTTTGTATGGCATAGCTCGTGCAAGAGTACATAGTCTATGAGATGTGATGGAAGGAGTAACAGATAACAGGATAAGTTGATGCTTCCAGTTGCCGAACAACTGCCCCAACGACTTTTACTTCCGGTAATCTTCACCCTTTTATACGTAAAATGATACATATCAGCCAGTTCATCCAGCAACGGGGGCAGGTATTGTGCCGCACGTTTCTTCAACGCCCGAAGAATGGCGTTCCGAAGTAAGCGTTGTGTATCCTCAGAAGAGAAATCTGTTTGAGGAGGATAATAAATAGTGAAGGCCTCATCGACAACTTTGATAGAAAAGAAGGAGAGCCGACCTGGAGCCAACGATAGTTTAAAGCAAGGAGCATCAATGCGATACTCGGCATCGATAGGACGTTTCCGAACCTGCTCAAATTTTTCAAGTAAAGACTCACGATAAGCGTTCACCCATTCAATGACTTCCGACGAACGACTGCGTGGAGGGACCGTAACATACAGCCCATCGGGCTTTACCCTCATCGTGACATTCCGTATCCTACGGTTTGTCCGAATGATAATTTGTTCAAAGTCTTTATCGGGAAGAACTCTTTTAGTGGGCATTCTTATCCTTTTATGACCGTCCCTTGATGTTTTCCTAAAGCTTCAGCAGAGGTAATGATGACTTGTTTGACTCCTGCATTGATTGCTGAGAAGGCATTTTCTAGTTTTGGAATCATTCCGCCTTGGATAACGCCCTGCTCCACATATTGCACGAAATCATTGTGCGTAATCTCTGGGATGACACTCTCATCATCGTCAGCATCCCGTAGCACACCTTTCTTCTCAAAACAATAGATCAACGACACATCAAAGTAATCAGCCAACGCTTTTGCCGTTTCTCCGGCTATGGTATCTGCATTGGTGTTCAACATCTGTCCGTTACCATCATGTGTGAGAGGAGCCATCACCGGAATAACATCCATATGAATTAACTTAGATAAGGAATCGCCATTCACCGATTGGACATCTCCCACGAAACCATAGTCAATCGTCACGACAGGTCGCTTAACCGAACGGATCACATCCAAGTCGGCACCAGTCAGTCCAACGGCATTCATTCCTTTTGCCTGTAAAGCAGCAACAATATGCTTGTTAACCAGTCCCGCATAAACCATGACAACGATGTCCAACATCTCTTTGTCGGTGATGCGACGTCCATCTACCATGTGCGTTTCCACCCCCATCTGATTGGCCAACCGTGTTGCGGAGCGTCCTCCTCCATGAACCAGCAGCTTATATCCGGGAAGAGCGGAGAAGTCATGCAACAACTGTTGTAAAGACGATTCATCCTCTACAATCTTTCCACCAACCTTAACAATTGTCAGACTTTCCTTCATCTCTTACTCCAAATAAGTATAACCGTACAAACCAGATCGATAGGTAGAAAGGAATTCTTTTCCTTCTTCCAATGAGATTTTACCTTCCTTCAACGAACGGGTTACCCATGTCTCCAATGTTCTTACCAATCTCTTCGGGCTGTACTGAACATAATCCAAAACATCCGCTACGGTCTCACCATCGATTACCTGATCGATAGAATAACCATCCTTGTCAACAGTAATATGTACCGCGCTTGTATCTCCAAAGAGGTTGTGCATATCGCCCAAAATCTCCTGATAAGCACCGACTAAGAAGACACCTAAATAGTAAGGTTCTTTCTGCTTGATAGAGTGGATAGGCAGAGACTGAGAGATAGTACGTGAAGTAACGAAGTTAGCGATCTTACCGTCCGAGTCACAGGTGATATCCTGAAGGGTAGCCTCCCGATCAGGCCGCTCATCCAGACGTTGGATGGGGACGATTGGGAAGATTTGGTCGATAGCCCAAGAGTCAGGCAAGGACTGGAACAATGAGAAATTACAGAAATATTTATCTGCCAACAGTTTATCCAACTGGCGCAACTCGTCAGGAGCGTGTTTCATCTGCTTAACCATCTGGTTGATTTCATGAGCAACCGACCAGTACATCTGTTCGATTTGGGCACGTGTCTTCAAATCCACAATACCATGGCTGAACAAGTCCAGCGCCTCTTCACGAATCTGTTGGGCATCATGCCAATCCTCCAGCATCCTGTTCTGGTTCAGATTATCCCAGATGCTATATAGTTCTTGCACCAATTCGTGTTCTTCCTTTGTAGGCTCGAATTCCTCGGGCATCTCTGGCAGGCTAGCAGTTTCCAATACATTGATTACCAATACCGAGTGATGAGCAGCCAACGAACGACCACTCTCTGTAATAATATTCGGATGAGGAATTCCATTCTTATCACTCGCATCGACAAGCGTCGAGATCGAGTCGTTTACGTATTCTTGGATAGAGTAGTTAATACTGCTCTCGCTGTTGGAAGAACGGGTACCATCATAGTCAATACCCAGACCACCACCAATATCTACAAATTCAACCTTGAATCCCAGGTTGTGGAGCTGTACATAGAACTGAGAAGCCTCTCGTAATGCGTTCTTAATACGGCGTATCTTTGTCACCTGACTTCCGATATGGAAATGTATCAGTTTCAAACTTTCCTGGAGCTTGTTTTTCTCCAAGAAATCAAGAGCTTGCAAGAGTTCGCCGGATGTCAGGCCGAACTTGCTGGCGTCGCCTCCGCTCTCTTCCCACTTACCACTACCGGAAGAGGCCAACTTAATACGAATACCGATGTTTGGCAGCACGTTCAGTTGTTTTGCCATCTTCGCAATCAGCTTCAACTCGTTCAGCTTTTCGACAACCAGGAAGATGCGTTTACCCATCTTCTGAGCCAACAGCGCCAATTCGATATAACTTTCATCCTTATATCCATTACAGATAATCAATGAGTCAGAATCAGAGTTCACAGCAATGACGGCATGCAACTCTGGCTTTGAGCCAGCCTCAAGTCCCAAGTTGAACTTTTTGCCATGACTGATAATCTCTTCCACGACTGGTTTCATCTGATTTACCTTGATCGGATAGATGATGAAGTTCTCAGCCTTATATCCATACTCCTCTGCTGCTCTGTCGAAGCATTTGGAGATTTTTTCGATCCGGTTATCCAGGATATCCGGGAAACGAAGAAGAACAGGAGTCGAGACATCCCGTAATTGCAGTTCATCAACAACTTCCTTTAAGTCAACACCCTTACATCCTTCTTTGGGCGTAACCACAACGTGACCTTGGTCGTTCACACTAAAATATGGTCTACCCCATCCTGTGATGTTGTAAAGTTCCTCAGAATCTTCAATACGCCATTTTCTCATTTCGATCAGTATTCAATGTGATATATTAGATATTTAATAAATTCTTTAATCTTTCAACAGAATTCGAGATCTGTTTTTGACTTTCCAACTCATCTGACGCAAAAACAAATTGGGCCTTCATATAAAAAGACTCACGCTTCTGTAATCCTTCCTCGATAAACGTCATCAGCTCTTCATCCGATTTATTCGCCAAGAGAGGACGTTGCGACTTAGCGACCTTCAACCGATTGAACAGTGTCAAAGGCTTTGCTTCCAGCAAAACGGTCACACCATGCTCGTTCATGAAATCCATATTATCAAAGAAACAAGGAGTACCACCTCCTGCCGCAATCACCACATCTTCAAAATCGGCCACCTCGTGCAACATACGGCGCTCGAGTTCACGAAACCCATTTTCTCCTCGCTCTGCGAAGATTTGTTGGATTGTTTTATGGAATCGTTCCTCGATGTACCAATCCAAGTCGATGAAAGTCAGTTTTTGCTCTTTGGAAAAAGCTCTTCCCAAAGTTGTCTTGCCCGACCCCATATATCCAATCAAAAAGATGCGTTTCATCATTCTTATTTTGTCGTCTTTCTTCTACGAGTCGTCTTCGTCCCTTTATCTTTCTGCGAATCGATAATCGCCATACACTCATCAACTGTCAGTGCTGCAGGTTCCTTACCCGAAGGAATCTTATAATTCTTCTTTTCATACGAGAGATACGGGCCATAACGTCCGTTCAGAACTTGCAAACCTTCTTTCTCATCAAAAGTCTTGATAATCTGCTTTTCGATGGCTGAACGTTTTTCCTCAATCAGCTTGACAGCATCTTCCAATGTGATCAGCATTGGATCCATATCCTTTGGAACAGATACATATGTCTTATCATGATGAATATAAGGGCCGAACTTTCCACGTCCTACCGAGATCTCTTTTCCTTCGAAATCACCTAATATACGCGGTAGTTTAATCGCGTTCAATGCTTCTTCCAAGGTGATATGATCCATGGATACATCCTTTGGAAGTTGAGCGAAGCGAGGTTTTTCCTCATCATCTGCCGAACCAACCTGGATGACTGGACCATAACGACCGATTTTCACTGAGACTGGCTTTCCGCTTGCAGGGTCGATTCCCAGGATTCGCTCGCCAACCTTATGTTCTTCCTTAATATGCAGTGTCTTGTCGACCAATGGATGGAAACCTTTATAGAAATGGGCCATCATCTTCGACCAGTCTTCCTTACCTTCCGCCACCTCATCGAACTGTTGCTCGACGTTAGCTGTAAAGTTATAATCCATAATCTCCGGGAAGAATTTCATCAGGAACTCGTTAACCACGATACCGATATCTGTTGGCAACAGTTTTGCCTTCTCAGCACCATAAATCTCACTCTTGTTCACGTCATTGAGTTTATTTCCTTTGAGAGTCATGACGTTATACGATCTTTTCTGACCTTCCACATTTCCCTTCACCACATATTCGCGCTGTTGGATTGTGGAGATGGTAGGAGCATAGGTTGATGGGCGTCCGATACCCAGTTCTTCCAACTTCCGAACCAAACTAGCTTCAGTATATCGTGATGGATGTTGAGTGAACCGTTGAGTAGCGACGATCTCTTTACGTTTCAATACCTCGTTCTTCTTCAATGGAGGCAACAGGTTCTCTGTCTCCTGCTCTGACTCATCATCGAAAGATTCTTTGTAAACGCGGAGGAAACCATCAAAAATAATCTCTTCACCCGTAACAATAAACTTCTCTTCTTTCTTGTTTATATCGATTGTGACGATTGTCTTTTCAATCTCAGCATCTGCCATCTGAGAAGCAATGGTACGTTTCCAAATCAAATCGTATAATTTTTGCTCTTGTACCTTTCCATCAATTGTCTGATTTGATACATACGTCGGACGGATAGCTTCGTGCGCCTCTTGAGCGCCCTTTGTTTTCGTAGCATACTGACGGGTCTTTGCATATTTATCGCCCATCATATCCAAGATAGCGTTCTTACATGCGCCCAAAGCCAAAGATGAAAGATTCACAGAGTCTGTTCTCATGTAAGTGATGAATCCGCTCTCATACAAACTTTGTGCAATACGCATAGTTTGCGAAACCGTATACCCCAGTTTGCGGGCAGCCTCTTGTTGCAACGTAGAAGTGGTGAAAGGAGGAGCAGGTGATCTGCGAACAGGCTTCTTCGAGATGTCTTCTATTTTGAATTCAGCGAACTCACACGACTTTAAGAATTCCATAGCTTCTTCCTTGGTATCAAATCTGCGTTCAAGCTCTGCCTTCAAAGGGACAGTTTTTCCTTCAGCATCTGTTACTTCGAAAACGGCTGTGATGCGATAGGAAGACTCATTTTTGAAAGTCTCTATTTCTTTTTCACGTTCCACTACCAAGCGTACGGCTACAGACTGTACGCGCCCTGCAGAGAGTGATGGTTTGACCTTCTTCCACAATACAGGAGACAGTTCAAAGCCAACAATTCTATCCAATACTCTTCGAGCTTGTTGGGCATCCACCAAGTTTATATTAATATCTCTTGGAGATTCTATAGCCTTCAGAATCGCGTTTTTTGTGATCTCGTGGAAAACGATACGTTTCGTACGTTTAGGATCTAAGTGCAATACCTCAAAAAGATGCCATGAGATGGCTTCTCCTTCACGGTCCTCATCGGATGCCAGCCATACGGTTTCCGCATCCTTGGCTGCCGCCTTCAATTCTTTTACCAGTGTTTGTTTGTCTGAAGGTATTTCATACGTAGGTTTAAAGTTATCTTCAATATCGATACTGAATTCCTTTTTCTTCAAATCACGGATATGTCCGTAACTTGACATTACCTTATAATCTTTCCCGAGGAATTTTCCTATGGTTTTAGCTTTTGCTGGGGACTCAACTATAACAAGATTTTTTATCATGATTGTCTATTGCTCCATTTAAATTCGTGGCAAAAGTAGAAAAAAAGCAAAAGCACACCTATATAATAAGGTATGTTTCTGCTTTTTTTTCTAAAAAATTTAGTTTTTAGCCATTATTTAACTAAAAACGTGCCTTAAATCCAGCTATAAAATTGAACTGTTGTTGCGGGTAGCCTATCATTTCATACTCTTTATTCAAGATATTATGTATTTGGGCATAGGCGGAGATATTCTTCAAGAACTCGTATTCCGCTCCCACATGCAAATCATTCACATCGGTAATGAAATCCGCGCATCTCTTCGCATAGTTGAAACCGGCATCAGCGTATAAGCCCTCAAAGACCTTAGCCTTTGCTGCAAGATCTAATTGGTATTTCACCTTGCCCAACAAGACATGTTGGTCATCATAACCTTCAATACCATTGATGCTCCAACTAAAATATGCTGTTGAGAGGCTTACCTCAAACAAATCCTTATACCCATATTTCAAGTCGCCACCGAAATATGGTACTTTCGCTTTATCTTGAAGGAAGGTGACAACCAACATCTCATAGAGTGGCTCTAATCTTCCGAAACTCTCATTCTTGATAATGCGGTATCCTCCATAGATATTGAACCATAACCCGTTCATAGGGGAAGCACGGAACCCAATGGTAGCATCAAGCTGTGTATAAGTTGGGTTCAACCATACTGGCATTGTCCAATAACGAGAGCCACGATTCACATAGCGATATTCATTCAACTTCCGACCCCCATCAGCCTTCACGTAGAAGATATAACTGTCGGAGAAAAGATATTCCGCTTTCAAGTCGGGTGCGAAATCTACTCCTCCACCATCACCGGATAACCAGTCGACATGCGCACCGACACGGATTCGCCAGCTATCATCCCTATATGCATAATAAGGATTCGTCAGCAAGGATGTGTAATCGTGCATCACGCTGTTCGAATAGAACATATTATCCATGCCTAAATCGATTCCAATCGTTTGTTCCTCGCTCAACGGCTTCCAAATCCCGGCAACTGTATGAATCTTCTTTTCATTGGTATCCCCCGTGTTGACAGTGGCATACTTTTGAGTGAAGAACTGGAAACCGGTCTGGAACATAAACTGTATAGGCAGGTCTCTATCACGGGATGCTACCTTTGCAAAGACATCGCCGAACGTATGATGCTGATGATACTTTCCAATCCAAGGTACATTCGCTTCAGATCCCAATCCGAGGTAATTGAACACCTGATTGGTGAAGCTTCCACCTAAGTCCAATGAAACAGAGTTGAACAAGTGATTATAGTTCAAAGCCATGTCCGTCGTGTAATGACGACTTCCCCAATCACCGTCTCGCTCATTTCTTACCTTATGCAGGTCGCCGTTCATACCTGAAAATGACAAATCAACCTTCAAACGGTCGATAGTGGTAGGGTCCCAGAGGTAGCCTACTCCCAAATCTATATTACCATAGTTTCCATAACCTGCCCTGAAATAGCCGCGAGTAGGGTTGCCCGACTGAATTCTTTTCTCAATGGCATTCATCGGCTCATAGTCCCACAACGAGATTGTCCGTAATGTGGTGGCATAATCCGCAGCTTTCTTGGCAACAGTTGGTTCTGCGATCTTCGGCAATACATTGATTTTCGAAGCATCCATCACTGTTGGATTATATTCATTTTCTACAATCACCGTTCGATTTAATGTACTGTCTTTTTGAGCTTGGACAGCCATCGGCAATAATCCGATTAAAACTAAAATGACTGATTTCTTCATGTCTATATCTTTTTATTGCTTATTATCCAATTGGTTTAATCTTTCCCTAATCATATCCGCTATATCATCATTAGCTTGATAATTCTGCTGCAACGACAACAGATATTGTCTGGCATCCAAAGTCTTTCCCATTTTCTTATACACATCTGAGAGAAGGATAAAGCTTCTTGCCAACCAATAGGTGTGAGGTGTACTGACTTCGATATAATCCAGCACCTCTTTCTCGGCAGCATTGACATTACCTGCATCAAAATAGGCCTGTGCCAACCGATATTTCGCTTCAGCTCCGTAAACGTTCCGCGTATCCTTTGCCAGCTCTCTCCAATCATTCAAAGCACCTTCGGGCTTTCCACTGTTCACATAGGCGGCGGCACGGTCAAAATGTGCTTCATTTGCCAATTCCGGTGAAAGCTTGCTCTCAGTCAGCAAATCAGACGCTGCAAGAATCATCTCATCATATTGGTTTAATGCAGTGACACAACGAAGGACATTGAGTTTGGCATCTTGACGACGCTCCGGAGTGCTTGCTCTTTCCTTGAGTTGCTTATATACGATCAAAGCCTTTTCATAATTTTTCTGACGATAAGCCATCTCACCACTCATCAACATTGCTTCTTCGGAGAACTTATTGTTGGGGAATGCCAAAACTTTATCCAAGTGTTCATCCGCACTGGCAAACTGTTGATTGTTATAATCGATCAAACCGATATAGTAATTGGCATCCAAGCTGAATGCTCCTTCAGGGAAGGTCTGAAGATAACGAGTGAAACTTTCCCTTGCCTCTGGCATGTTCCCTCGCATATATACTCTTTCGGCTGCGACAAACGTCAATGAGTCACGTTCGTTCACGTCAAAGTTGGTACCTCCAGGGATCGTTGAAGCGAACTCAGCATATTCGTCCACCTTGTTCAGGTCAATATAGATAGATTTCAAGTCGCGCTGAGCCAAACGAGCCTCCTCACTGCCCGGATAATTCTTGATCACATTCTTGTATGCTTGAATAGCTTGAGGATACTTATCGTCTTGGTAGTACAACAGACCTATTTCGTTCGCTGCCTTTCTAGACATAATGCTCTCAGGGAACTTCTGGAGTAAGAGTTGATAACGCTCAATGGCGTTTGCATTATCTTCCAGTTGCACAAATGCTCGTCCTTGCTCATACAGGGCATCATCGATGTACTGTGATTCCGGATAATTCTTCAGCAAACGGTTCAAAGTCTGGATCTTTTGCGGATAATTACGTTGAAGTCCCTGAACGAAAGCTTCCTGATAAACCGAGTAGTCGCCCAAAGATGGATCGATGCTGACCGCCTTGTTATAGTTTTGGCGAGCTGCCTCGAACTGGCGGACATAGAAATTACAATCGCCGATTCGGTTATAGGCATCTGCCACCACGGTCTTATCGTTTTGTCCACCACGGTTCACAAACTGATTGAACCAGTTTTGCGCCCTGGAGTAATTCTTTTGTTTAAAGAGGGTGTAGCCAAGGTTATAAAGAGCCAATCCATATTCTTCACTATTCTTATCAGGAGTAGTAGAGACATATTGTTGGAAATCTCTTTGTGCTTGTGGGTAATTATCCAACCGGTAATTAGACTCACCACGCCAATAATATGCGTCAGCCTTGGTCTTGTTATCGTATTGTCCAATATTCAAAGACTGATCGAAGTAGTTGATGGCTTGTTTAAAGTCGGCATTGGCGAACGATTGCGTACCCATACGGAACAACAGTTTTTGTTTGGTTTCCATGATGCGGGGACCAGGTTGCTTGATCTTAGCAATGGATTGCAGGGCTGCATCATAGCTGCGCGTGTTCATATAGGTCTCCACCAGATAATCGTTGACCTTTTCCGTATAAGCCGATTGAGGGAACTCGTTCAATAAGCGCTCGAACACCGTTACTGATTCTGCAAAGGGTGAATAGGACGTTTCATGAATAGTCAACGCATAATTGTATAAGGCCTGCTCTTTTACGCTTTTATCAAAATCTGTGATAGATGCCTGTTCGAACGCCATTCGAGCCTGATTGCGTTCCTTCAGGTTCAAATAAGCCAAGCCCATGTTCAAATAGGCGTTCTGTGAGAGTGCATCAGCGACAGATGTCGTTCTGCCTAAGGTTTCTGCGGCTTTAGAATAAACACCCGTATTGTAATAGCTCATACCCAAATCGTATAAAGCCTTCCGTTGTGGCTGATCGACTGCTGCACAATACATTTCCAATGGCTGAATCGCATTCTGGTAACGGCTTTGTCCGGCAAGTGCCTGACCTAAGATACGTTGCATCTGAGCCTCATCCTTTTGACCAGCGTATTGTTGAAGATAATCCTGGGCTGTGGCTTGCGCCGCCGCAAAGTCTTTTTTCTGCAATTGAATCTCACCAATATAGTAAGGAACCAAGGATGCATAATCCTTATCCTGACGCAAGGCTTGGAAACCGTTCATCGCCTTGTCGTATTGTTTCTCCTTATAAGCGATATAGGCCAGATTATAAGAAGCATCGTTTTGATGATGCTTGCTTACAGACTGGAGCATGGTATTCCATATCTTTGCTTCTTGGATATCGTCGATTTTCAGATAAGAAGTAGCTAACTGCAGGATCGCGTTATCCCGTTGTTCATCGGGTAAGTACTCCAAGTCACACGATTTCAACATAGCTATAGCCTCTCCGTACTGACCATTGGCATAATAACTGGAACCAATTAGGGCACGGACTTCGTTGGCATGACGTGAATCTGGGTAAGTATCCAAATAGTTTCTCAGCATTCCCACGCTACTACGCGTTCCGAGCTGATACTCTTTTACCAAGTTTTGAAAAGCTTTCTCACCGCCTAAATCCTGCTGAGCCAGCATTGGGACAGCAAATCCGACTAATAAGCATACTAATCCTACGATTTTTTTCATTATATCTTTTTGTTTTGATGTCTTTTTAAAAAACGGATTACACCTTCCCGAATAGAATCCAGTCCGAACTCTTCGGGATGAACCTCACTTAATGGAAGCCAGAAAGAATCGGACACATCATCTTTCGCCTCAATGTTTGCTGTTGACTTGACGCGACACAGGAAGAACATGTCTAATGTATGAACCAAGAATCCAGAATACAGATAAGTATTCGGAAGGGAGAACAGATATTTTGCCTCAACAACCTCCAATCCAGTCTCCTCTTTCACCTCCCGAGCAACACCTTCCTCGCCTGTTTCATACAAATCGATAAAACCTCCTGAAAGGTCCATCGTTCCTTTTGCCGGTTCTTTTGCACGACGGCAAACCAACAATTCATCTTTCTCGTTTTGAATAAAGGCTACGGTTGCGGCACTGGGATTAAAATAATAAGTGAATCCACAGTCGGAACACTTTTTGGATTTCCCATTGTGGATCTCGAAATGTGCAGAACCACACTTGGGACAGTATTTAAATAAATCTAAAGGATGCATCTCCACCAATTTATCTTTGCGTTAATGCAAAGATAGTGCAAATCAGTGGGAGGAACAAAAATTATATCATTTATTAAGTCTTGTTATTCTTTCTTTCCAAAATACCGGTTTAATAAGGCATTTATTGATACAAAAAAGACAAAGCAAAAAGCAAAAAGAGCATATTTGATAAGTGCAACGGATGATGTATCCAACGAATAGGAAGTCATACTCTTGAAGAAATCATCGAACATTCGTCTAAACGCATCTCCACAAAAAAAGAAAACGACAATCGTACTCAAACAGAGCATTAACCCGACAGCAATACCTTCCATCCAATGCGTTCGTTTAGCAGTTTTCGCTCGTTCTTCGTAAACGCGTTGCATTGTCAAATAAGGTAGGTTCGTGGGATAGAACGTCTTCGCCGTCTGACGCATAGCCAGCCGTTTCATCGCAGTATCCTGTTCCCGCAAGATATGTTCATTCTTCTCCATTTCATCGATGTTATTATTTATTCTCATGTTCAATCTGTTTGATGAGTACATATAGTTTTTTTCGTATTCGGCTCAACCGTGTCGATAATAAGTTGACTGCGTTGGCTAAGTCTTTTTCCTTAATGCCCATGATATAGGCAATTTCTTTAAATGATCGCCCTTCATAATAAAAAGAGGTGACTAACATCCTCTCCTCTGGGTTAAGTCGATTGATGGCCTCCTCCAAATAAGCCAGTCTCTCTTCTTTCTCTGTTGAGAGAACCTCGTCCACCATCTCTTCGGATACCGTGTTCAGCAATTGTTCATTCTCATCCACACTGAACACGTTCTTTCTTTTCTTCCGAAGGAAATTAATCGCCTCGTTATAAGCAATCCTACATAGCCATGTGGAAAACGAGGATTGTCCACTGTAGGACGACAAGTGATTAAACGCTTTTACGAAAGCATCCTGGGTTATCTCCTCAGCGTCTTCCTGTTGGATGACAAGTCGGGCCACGACGGTAAAGACTTCCCGACCGTATCGTTCAAGGAAATAACCGTATTCCTCAGTATGTCCACTGAGGATACGGTCGACGACATGTTTTTCGTTCACTAAAACCACTTGAAAAGCACAGGCTTATTCCTTATTACTCTTGTTCTCAATTACATACGAAAGGACTAAAGCAAGTCCACCGCAGATACATACGCACGATGTATAGATGATCTGTTTTGTTTCCCAGTATTCCGGTTCGTAATAATAGACTAGGTAGAAGCCCAGCAATAAGCCGGCCCCGATGCCCATAAGCAACATTCCCCAACGTAACGCACGAGAATACTTACTTCTCCCTTGTCCAGCAAACATACCAGAAAGATAAGGATTAACTACTTTACTGAAATCCTCAGGACGGATTTCTGTTATCTTCTCGATTAACAGTTTGCGTTCACCACGACGAGCAAAAAGTTCAATCACTAAATACATCGTTCCAAAGACGATGAGTAAATTCATAGGTATTCCTAACCAATTCATAATGATAATTTTTAAGTTTGTTTCTATCCTTTAGACGTCAAAACTACAAAAATGGTACATACTTTTTTCTTCTTTTTTTGAATAAAGATCGTTCCCCTTTACTTTAAAACAACTCGAACTTGGGCATTTTCCATCAACAAAATGCCATTTTCTATAGTTTTTCGATAAAAAAAGAACAAAATTTTCGCAAAATGATAGAAGAAATAAAAAAATACCTTATATTTGCTTACAAAATGAAAATTACATGATTATGGAGAAAATAGACAATCTAGACCGAAAAATTCTAGAAATCATTACATTAAATGCCCGTATTCCTTTTAAAGATGTGGCAGCAGAGTGTGGAGTTTCACGTGCAGCGATTCATCAACGTGTACAACGTTTGATCGACTTAGGTGTGATCACTGGTTCAGGTTATACTGTAAACCCGAAGACTTTAGGCTATCGTACTTGCACGTACGTTGGAGTAAAGTTGGAAAGAGGTTCAATGTATAGGGCTGCGGTGAAGGAACTGATGAAGATTCCTGAAATCGTAGAATGCCATTTTACAACGGGCCCTTACACCATGCTGACAAAGTTGTATTCACGCGACAATGAACATCTGATGGATCTGTTGAACTCAAAGATTCAGGAGATTCCGGGTGTGACTGCCACTGAGACTTTGATATCTTTGGAACAAAGCATAAAGCGCGAAATACCTGTTACATACTTAGAGGAGAATAATGATGATAAGTGATTGGCAGCTTGATGGCCTGATCATCGGCTTTTGTACATTTATAATCATTGGGTTTTTTCACCCCATAGTCATTAAAGCAGAGTACTATTGGGGAGTGCGTTGTTGGTGGTTGTTTCTCTTTTTGGGGTTAATCGGCACAATAGCCAGCGTACTAACATCGAATATATTGTTGTCGACGTTATTGGGCGTATTTTCATTCTCTAGTTTCTGGGGAATACATGAAATCTTCCAACAGCGAGAACGTGTTCGGAAAGGATGGTTCCCCATGAACCCCAAACGAAAGAAAGATTACGAATAGACAAATAAAAAGCGGATACCTTCTGAGGCATCCGCTTTCTTTTTGCATATACTGCTTATCTTGTATAAAGGTTAATCGTGTTTTGTATCTCCTTTGAGCATACCGGACAATAGACATCGATTGTATGGAACCAGTTCATCATACAGTTTGGCCAAGGACGATAAACGCCTTTCTGCAAGTAACCTCCACCCTCATAAACGCCAAGCTTCCACGGCTTTTTTGGATCAAAGGCGGCTGCCTTCGGGTTCTGCGGGTTAAGTTCCCACGGCGTTTCTTTCACTGGAGTCGGAACAGGGTCATTGCCCAAGAGCTCTTTCCATGATTTCGACTCGAGATTGGCCAGCGTGGTCAAGTTCGGTTCCCATGGCTCTACACCTTGTTGATATAGCCCGTCCGTTTCCGAACCTCCTACATATTCATCAGCCAATCCTACGAAAAGGTGACCAAACTCGTGACTATAAGTCTTACGTGTTGAAGGACCCGGGATATCCGATGCACTTAATCCATAGAAGTTATAGATACCGCCACCACCGTATTTCTGAGAATTGGTAAGGATGTAGATAATCTCATATGGTACATTCGCTGCCACATCGAGGATGGACTGATAGTCCTCTATCATCTGATAGCGCTCTGAGTCGAACGTATAGTAATGTGCGTTTAGAGCAGTATTCTTCCAAAGATGTTCTCCCGGAATGGAGACACCCGACTCCTTACTTGGAGCCCATACGGCACGGATATTGAATCGCTGTTGATTGGATGTATAAGGCTCATAGCTGAAAAAATCCTCTTTGAACTCCTTGCAAGCACTGATGAACTTGTCCTTCTCGGCTTCAGTGAAACCTTCTGAGATAAGCACGATATCTACGCGTCTGTTTGGGTTACCTGTGTAATGAATATCCATGGTTGTGAGTGACGGGGTCGACTTACGAATAAAGTAGCTGTCGACATCAATGTCGTACGAGAACTTCTTCGTAAACTTACCGGTAGCATTGCTACGTGAGTAGAACTCAATCGTCACATCGTTCTTTGGATAAGGAAAGGTCACACCTTCCGGCATGGCTTTGCTGGTCACCTTCGCCTCAGCGGTAGCCTGCCACTCATTGAACAGCGTACTGTATCCGCGTGAGTAGATCACTTTTCCCGTGGCCTTGTCAAGGACCTTAAACAATTGGTTTCCCATCTCACGGGAATCGACAAGATAGTTCTTATTTCCTGCCCAATAAGGCTCCTCGATAATCTCGTCCAAATAGTAATTCTCCGTATTTGCATCACCTGCATGGTAGAAGTCGAAGCGCATGGTTTTCTCCATGAAATAATCTTCGAACTTCACTTGTGCATTTACTTGCACTGTAAACAAGGCAGCGAATAGTCCTGCCATTAACACTTTGTACTTCATAATACTCCTATTTTGTTCTTTATTCTTTCGGATTGTATTCCTGCAATGGAAGGGTTCCGTTCAAGGCTCCCAAGGCGTTATACGCCAACGATCCCATCTCGTCCTCTCCCGGTACCACCACGATAGGTGCTAAGTAATCGATTCGTTTCTTTAACTCATCCACGCAATAACGTCCATGCGAGATACCACCTGTGAGGATGATGGCATCGACCTTACCGTAGAGCGTGACGAACATCGCTCCAATCTGTTTGGCTACGGTATAGATCATGGCATCCAGCACCGACTTGAATGGTTCCTCACCACGACTAGCCAAGTCGGCAATCGTTGGTACATCGTTCGTGCCTAAGTGGGCAATCAATCCTCCCTTTCCGTTCAACATCTTCTTCACTTGTTCAAGGGTATATTTCCCACTAAAGCATAATTCTGCCAACTGAGCGGCTGGCATCGTACCTGCTCTTTCCGGCGAGAACGGACCTTCACCGTTCAGTGCGTTGTTCACGTCGATCACCTTTCCAAAATGGTGAGCACTCACCGAGATACCACCGCCCAAGTGAGCCACGATGAGGTTCATCTCCTCATATTTCTTTCCCAACGAAGTAGCGTACTTACGGGAGATGGCTTTACTGTTCAACGCATGGAACAAGGATACACGACGGATTGAGGGCAGTCCGGTAAGACGTGCGACAGGTTGCATCTCGTCCACCACTTCCGGATCAGCTATATACGCCGGGCATCCGCACATCTTCGCCAGATCATCGGCAATCAAGGCACCGACATTACACACATGCTCCAACCAGGCATGTACCAAATCGTATTTGATCTTTTCCGTGATGACATAGACACCACTTTGAGTCGGTTTCAGCAAGCCTCCACGAGCAATCACCGCATCAAACTGAAGAGGGATATCCGAGGCTTTTAATTGCTGTAATATATATTCCTTTCGGTATTCATACTGATCGATCACCTTCTTGAACTGGTCCAGTTCTTTGGCAGGATGATGCGTACCAGCAGCCCAAATAGGTTTTGAATCTTCATATAAGGCTATTTTGGTCGATGTCGACCCAGGATTGATGACAAATATCTTCAT
>CAMVLL010000034.1 GCA_947168315.1 uncultured Bacteroidota bacterium
CAATGGATTTGTCAATGCAGGCAAGAGACAATCGTGGAGTTGTCATCCAATGGAGCACGAATTGTCGGCCATCTATGACATTACCCACGGTCTTGGCCTTGCCATCTTGACACCTCGATGGTTGGAATACTGTTTAGACGAGACAAACGTGTCGAAGTACGTTCAGTTTGGCACTAACGTATTCGGTATTGATTCAAAACTTGAGCCGATGGAGATTGCACATAAAGCCATCGAACTGTTAAGTGATTTCTTCTTCAACAAACTCGAGTTGAAACGTACCTTCCCAGAAGTCGGAATTGATGAAACCCACTTTGAGGTTATGGCAAAGAAAGCTGTTTTTGGAGGTGTCCTTCCAGCATTCAAGCCACTCGATCAAAAAGATGTGGAGAATATCTACAAGATGTGTATGAAATAAAACTTAAGAGGCTTCCTTTCGGGAAGCCTCTTTTCTTATTCTTCTTTTTCCAAGGAGATAAGGTATCTCCATGCTGATAAATAATTGTTTAGTCTAACCATATCTTCTTCGGATATTCTTGGCAGACGACGAATATTCATATTATCCTCTAGGTCGGCTATCTTTACTTCTCTAGCCATTTTATTCTTCCCTACTCGTTCAATGAATGATTCATACGACTCGTTTTCTTTCTTCGTAATAGCAACGACTGCATCAACGATCTCCTTGGTGAAACCCTTCTGCAATAATTCACCAGGGTTTACATCCGTATCTTCCACGATATCATGTAATAATGCTACGATTGCCTTCTCATCATAAAATTCTCCAGCGACACGAGCGATATGACCGAGGTACGGTTTTCCAGCTTTATCTACTTGGCCAGCATGCTTTTCTGTGCATAGTTCCAACGCTTTCCCGTAAAGTTCCTGATTATCTCCGTCATCAAAAATACCATCATACACGTAGTTAATCGTTTTATCTTCAAATTCACTCTTTACAATTTGCTGAAAGGCTGTTTTAGCTTCATTAAGAGTCTTCCGCTCTGCAGACCATTCCAAATCTGGGTCAATCAATCCAATGCAAACCGATCCGTCACCTTGGAAACTAACATAAGCCTCCAGAATATCATCCTCATCCTCTTTCTTTTCTTTATACTCAACATCTAACGATGGATATTCAAAAATGTTATCTTCTCGACAGATGGCTGTTAGTTTAAACAAATCCTTATGTTTATCCAAATACTGACTCCATAGTTTTTCCAATACAACAGCTTGCTCGGGTGGAAGGATTCGTCCCGAATGCCCACCTGTCCAGTTAAAGTCAGGAATAGCTTTCTGTAATTCTTTTGTAGTCAAGATTGGATTCACCTCCGAATCTATAATATAGTCGGGTAACATCTTCATATAATAAACTTCACGACCTCTGCCGGACCAGTCTTCTCCTATAAATGGGTGAGAAGAAAAGCGTCCGCTCATACAAATGCCTGTATTCCCTTCCCCACATCGAACGAGGAAGAAACGATCACCATACTTTGCCTTGTCATGTTCCCACACACTCCAATCATATGTATCATCCAAATTAGCCAAATCATTTTTAAATCGCTCCAGCGTATAGCTCGAGATGGCTGGATTCCAAAACAAAATCACTGTATTCATAGCATATCCTTTTAAGTATGTAACAAAGATATAAGATTATTATTCCAAATCGAGGGGCAAGGTTTGTTTTTTTCTTATTTATGCCATATTCTTCTTAACCTTAATCGTTAACTTGATTTGTCGTTCTGAATATGCTTCAGGATCTATCTTACAAATACGACACTCAAACATTTCTGTCCAACCCATTTCAAGGAACAAAGCCAAAACTTCATTTTCTGTTTGAGGAATATAACCGATTAAATAATCTTCTCCGTCCTCTGCCCTAAAGGTTAAGGCTACAGCATTTACGTCATAGCGATTGCTTAAGTCACGTACTAGTTGAAAAACAGTTCCTACCTTTAATTGATTCCACACTTCATCGGCGTCATGATACTTACGACCAGCCAAATAACACTCCATAAAATACTTTTTCCTTGTTTCCATAACATATCGTTTTTAGTTTACAGAAACAAAAGTAGAGGGGCGTTATACCAAATTGTGGTACAACTTGAGGAAATTTAATCTTTTTCGTAAAGTTTGATGGCATCCATATGCATCTCATACACTTCATCAGCCAACCATTCGGGCTCAATAACCTGAATTTGGCTACTCCGAGAGAGAAGGTGAGCAATAAAATCAGATGTCGGACGAAGATAGTACTCGAAATCAGCGTAGTCATCTCCTCTTGCGATTTCTTTTTGCGAATGATGCAATGGCAAGTCCCTCACATAATAGTATTCATCATTATGTGCGCGTAAGACGACCCTCTCTGCTGGCACGTCAACACCTTGAACGATACCAAAACACTCACTGAAGAATTCTTTTGCATCAAAGTTTTTATCAATTTTGAATTTCTCATCCAAAATTTCAATGCTTTCTATACGGTCGAAAGAGAATGTACCAAAATTACCATTGGTGAAATGTCCCAAGACATACCACCTTTGTCGAAACAATTTAATGCAATATGGGTCGATGCTAAAGCGGTTACTAGATGGGGAGCGGTAACGCTTATATTGAATAGCAATCCGCTGGTTTTTCTTCATCGCTTCGATAATCTGTTGCAAATAACCTTTCTCCGAAGGTATATTTTCCAACAAGATACGATGCTGAAGGCTTAAGCTTTCACTAATAACATTATTAACAGAAATGGTGGAAAGCATCCAGTTTTGCACCGTGCTTTCCGCCAAGACTTCTTCATTTGCAATAAAATACTTATAGCCACCACGTCTGTCACAATCTATAATGATACCAAACATTTCCTCGATGGCATCCTTATGACGATTGAATGTCGTCCTAGCTATTTCAACGCCTTCACTCATCTCGGTACGTATCCATTTCGCATTTATTTCGCTCAGCGAAATTCGTTTCGCTTTATAAATGGTATTTACTAACCAAATATATTCCTTGAAGAGTGCAGGCGTTTTCATATTGTAGTTTTATTCTTCTGTTGCAGGTTTCTCTTCTTTCTTGCGAGGCAATAAGAGATTCAAAAGCACACCAATTACAGCTGATAGTCCGATTCCACTGATTGAGAATGTTCCAAAAGTAAGGATGGCACCACCAATTCCCATAGTCAAAACGACACTCACGATGATGATATTACGAGTATCGTTCAAGTCTACTTTATGTTGAATCAAGTTCTGAACACCTACACTGGCAATTGTACCAAAGAGCAGCAGCATGATTCCTCCTAAAACAGCTTGAGGAATACTTTGCAACAAAGCACTTAACTTACCGATGACAGAGAAGACAATCGCTGTTGCCGCAGCTATACGGATAACTTGTGGATGACTTACTCGAGTAATCTGCATGGCACCCGTCACTTCACTATAAGTTGTAACAGGAGGGCCGCCAAAGAAAGAGGCAGCCAAACAAGCCAAACCATCGCCTAACATTGTGCGGTGAAGTCCGGGATCCTTGACAAAATCCTTTCCTGCCACTGCACTTACCACATAAACATCACCAATATGCTCGATAACAGGAGCAATTGCCACAGGAATCATAAATACAAATGGTTCCCAAGCAAATTGAGGAAGATGGAAATGAGCGATGGAATCAGGTAAAGCGAACCAAGAAGCAGATGAGACTGCTGAAAAATCAACGAGACCCATGCATACCGCAACGATATATCCAACAATGATTCCACATACGACAGGGACCAACTTCAATAAACCTTTGCCAAATATAAGAACCACAATCGCTGTTGCCAATGAGATAAATGCCAAGATCCAATTTGTCTTTGCCATATCTACAGCAGCAGTTGAAAGAGAAAGACCAATCAACATAATCACCGGACCAATGACAACAGGAGGGAACAATCGATCAAGCAATTTTCGGCCTTGCCATTTGATTAAAGCCGACATGATAAAATAAACCAAAGCCACACCAGCAATTGCTGCAATTGTTCCTGGCATCCCCCATTCCTTCGATGCAGAAATAATAGGAGCAATGAACGCAAAACTGGAACCGAGGAAGATAGGCACCTTACCTTTGGTTACCAAGTGGAAGATAAATGTGCCGATACCAGCCGTAAACAAAGCTGTAGCAGGATCAAGGCCAACAAGCAAAGGCACGAGAACCGTCGAACCAAAGGCAACGAAAAGGAATTGAACGCCTACAATGGTTTTACGTGCCGGAGTTAGATTTTGTACACTCATAACCGTACTATTTAATGATTAAAATGTCCACTTAGCAGCCAAGGTCGGAACAGCGTAGAACTTGTCGTTGCGACCATTCTTGTTAAACACAAAGTTATTGCTTAACTCAAGCTCTGTTCCAAGACTTAAGTTAAAACCTTCCATTCCTTCAAGGGCATTCAAGTTTACCCAGAATTGTGGTTCACTCAAAAAGATCAATTTGCCAGAAACATCCTTGTCGTACCATAAATCAGCAAAGCCAGAGAATGTACAAAGGCCATTTGCGAAAGTATCACCCCATACGATTGTAGTTTGGAAACCATCAAAGCCATCACGTCCCATTCCCTTGAAATAACGTTTATACATTAACTGTAAAGAGAATGTCTTTGAAAAATCTTTGCTTGCCCAATTCCATGCGCCACCGGCTAGGAAAGCATGTTGGAAACGACTTGCAATGGCAGTATGTTCAATGGATGTAGCACCACCATTATACTCTACATGGAATGCCCATTGTTTGTCTTTAGTCAGACTGAACTCACGAGAGATTTCCCAATATACTCCCGCAGCACCATCACCAAAATAATCGATATCCGAGAAGAAGAATGTACTACCCCACTTGTCCGCCTTGAACATCTCAATGGTCGTAGTAATATTCGGACGACTACTCAGATCACCATAAAGAGAATGACCTAAATCATAATGAAACTGAACATTCTGTGCCTTCAAGCACAACACTGCCATCAACATTAGCAGTAACATTAATTGTTTTTTCATAAATATGATAGTTAAAACGTTAGCCTTCCATAAGTATCAACAAAGATAATCTTTTTTCTGGTTTTTCCTATTTTAATTTTTATGTTTTATCGCACCTTTTGATAAAAGATTCAAGGGCTTAATTCATCATTGTTCAAAATCCTTATTCACCATGGTGCAAACACACGAGTCGGACCAAACATTCTCTGCTGTTTCTATCATATCAATAATAGTATATATAGGTAAGATGATACCCATCAGCTCAATTGGAGCTCCTATTCCCGACATCAAAGAAAGTGTCAAGAAATAACACCCCATCGGCACGCCAGCATTTCCAACTGCAGATATGACAGATATTAAAACCCAAAGAGCAATCGTTCCAAATGATAAAATTGTACCTCCATTTTGCATCACAAATAATGAAGTAACAAGGATGAAAGCTGCACATCCATTCATATTTATGGTCGTACATATCGGAAGGACAAAACGAGAAATCCTTGGTTTAACTCTTCCTCGTTGCTCTATTGTATCCATAGTGACGGGAAGCGTGGCCGCTGAACTCTTTGTAAACAAGGCCATCAATACAGCAGGCATCATACGCGAGAATGTCTTTAATGGATTGATACCTCGGATCAAGAGGAACAATGGTAGAACGATAAAGAACTGGATGGCATTCCCTCCCAAAATAATCGCCACATACTTTCCTAAGGATTCCATAACAATTCCTGAAGTAACTTGTGCGGACAATTGAGCTGAGAAAGCAACAATACCTAAGGGCAATGTCCATATTAATCCACGAATCAACAAGAAAAGAAGCTCTTGCAAGCCTGTCAAACCTTTTACAACCACTTGTTTGGATTCAGATTCAGGCAAACGGGACAATCCCAAGCCAACAGCAAATGCAATCAGGAGTAGCGATAGCACATTCCCTTCCAAGAATGGACGAATGATGTTATTGGGAATGACAGAAAGTATATGATCATAATATGACAAGGATTGTGTATCTGAAGCTGCAACAGCGGCCTGCTCAATTGTTCCCATAGGCAAGTTGCCTGGAGTAATTATCATATACAAAACAGCCCCAACAATGGCAGCCATCAATGTGGTCAGTAAAGTGTATGTAAGCGTTCGCCAGAAGATTCGCCCTGTATTTCTCTGTCCTCCAAATGATGCAAGTGTCGTTATCACAGCCAATACAATTGTCGGGACCGATAGTAATTGGAACAAACGAGTATAGACTGTTGCTATAAAATTCATCACTGTATTCAACGCATCAAACTGCAACAGCCCAAGCAAAGCACCAACAATCAAGGCAGCTATCCAAATAATTATTCGTTTCATATCATCTACTCTTAAAGTCACCATAATTGGTGTCCTTATCTCTTCGTAAAGGTACGACAAATATTATTCACACGGAATAAAATAAGTTAATAATAAAACCAAACGTTTTTCGAATCAAATTAAAATCATTATTTTAGCCTCAGTTTAAAACCCTATGAGAATGCTTATACACTCCAAAGAAGATATCGAAAGACAAATTATTGAATGGGGATTCCTCCCCTTCTTTGCTGATTCCATTCCTGGATTTTCACTCGAAGAAATGACTCCTCCCGAGTTATGGTTTCCTGAAGATGACTTATCCGACATGGGGGTATGGGATTATAAAACTGACATCATCCTTGAAGCCGATTGTGCTTACGGAAAATTCTATAAAAAGAAAGCATGCTTCATCAGTATGGATTGGTTTCCCGACTTCGTCAATTATCGGCGCAGTAAATATACACTGACTCCCAATGAACTTTCCATTTTAGGAGTCCTTAAAGAACATCATTCCTTGCTATCAAAAGAATTAAAGAAACTCTGTGGCTACGCTGCAAAGAAAACTATACGTATTACTAATCCTATTGACAGAATATTACTTGAGGAGAATAAAATATCCCATAAAAGAGTCAAGTCGGATAAAGAAAGTTTTGATACAGCTATCACCCGATTGCAGATGGCAGGCTATATTGTCAGTGCAGCATTCGAGTATAACTACGACAAACAAGGCAAACGTTATGGTTGGGGCGTGGCTCGTTACTGTACCCCAGAAGATTTCTTTGGAGAAGAACGCATGCTAATAAATTATGATGCTCAATTGTCTTACCAGAAACTGTATTCTCACCTTAGGAACCTGTTCCCCTTTGCTCAAGAAGAACAAATCAAACAAATTATCGATTAACAAGACTAATAATTAAATATGAAAAAGATCATTTGTCTATTATTCATGCTGGCATTAATATCACAAAGCAATGCCCAGTTACGTTTTGATTCCTCCAAAGGAACTCTTGGATCTCTGGAAATGCCAAACGGAGAGAAAGTCAGCTTTACCGCTTATGAAAAGCTATATTATGTCACTAATGTGGAAGACTCCACATATCAATACTTGAATGTATACATCCCTCAAGGAGCTACACAACAATCGCCTATCTTCCTTCGTACCTATGTTGGAGGATATATGTCTTCCCCTGCGTCATCTCCGAGAGCAAGTGATGCTACAGGACGTGCGTTGAAAGAAGGATTCGTAGTTGTCCTCCCTGGAACCAGAGGAAGGAATGCCACCATCGTAGCAGATAAAGCATATCAAAAAGCCCATAAAGGAGTTACAAGAGGAGAAACTTTTTATACAGGCAAAGCACCAGCAGCAATCCTCGATTTGAAAGCGGCAATTCGCTATCTACGATTCTTTGACAAGGAAATGTTAGGTGATGCAGAGCATATCATCACAGACGGGACTAGTGCCGGAGGAGCATTGTCATCTTTGATGGGGGCAACAGGCAACAATCCTGCATATGAACCTCTTTTAAAAGCGATGGGAGCAGCTGATACCAAGGATAATGTCTTTGCTGCTGTCTGCTACTGTCCAATCATAGACCTGGAACATGCAGATATGGCATATGAATGGCTATTCAACGGTACCGACAGCCGACAAAAAGGTGATGCTAACATACTCACGATCTCTAACGAGTTGAAAACTTTGTTCCCTGCATACCTCAACAGCCTGAAATTGAAAACACCGGAAGGGAAGCCACTCACTGACACAAATTATCTAGATTATATCAAAAGTGAGTTAATACGCTCGGCACAGATTGCTAAGAACGCGGGGGCTACCATTCCCGACTCCCTTGGTTTTGTCTTCAATCAAGAGAGTGGCTTTGGCGCTCCTCCGATTAACGGAATAAAACCAGATGGAGCCAAGATAAAAGTGATGAATATCCCTAATTCCAGAATGCCTCAAGCGCCTAGAGGCGGTGGTCGTCAAGGAGAATATATCATTGACTTGGATATGCAGAAATATCTGAATTATGTGGTTTCCACTCAACCATTGAAAACCGCACCAGCTTTTGATACACAAGGTGTAGAAGGACAAAGGGCTTCGGGAGAAAATGATGAATTCGGAAATCAGAAAGAAAAGGAAGTCAATTACACTGCGTTTAGTGCTAGCAAGACAGGAGCAATCCTATCTGCAGAACTATTGAAAAACGTATATCTGATGAATCCGATGAATTTTATCGAAGATCCACAGACAGATGTCGCTCCTCACTGGTACATTCGTCATGGAGCACGAGACCGCGACACAGCATTCCCAGTCCCAGTTAATCTTGCGCTCAAGTTGCAAAATACAGGAAAAGATGTGAATTTTCTCTTAGCATGGAATAGACCTCATAGTGGTGACTATGCGTTGGATGAACTCTTTGAATGGATTAAAAAGATTCTTCAATAAACCAGACTCAACTTATAAAGTAAAAGATTATGAAGAAACATATTCTTTCATTATTTTTTCTGATTTGTGTTTCATTAATCAATCTAAGGGCTCAATCCTTACCTATAGTTTATGCTCATCGTGGATGTTGGCTTGGTACAGAGATCCCTGAGAACAGTGTATATGCAGTAGAAATGGCTAAACGATATGGCTATACTACCATAGAATGTGATGTACATTACACGAAAGATAGCGTAATGGTAATTATGCATGACATAAATGATATGAGAAGATGTATCCGAAGGAAAGCAGACAATAGCAAACTTGACGGAGCTCTCAAGCTATCTGAAATAAACTTCGATGATTTACGAAAGTACTATGTTTTGGCCTCAGACAATCCTAAGTATCGTTCACCCGTACCGACACTGGAAGAGTTGTTGATTGCCTGTAAAGAAAATGGTATCATCCCATTACTTCACAGTGACCTCATTGAGTCCTACAAGGTAGCTCAAAAAATGTTCGGTGACAATTGGATTGCCTTCTGTAGCACAGATGCTATTCTTAAAGAAGTAAGGAAGATTTCTAATTGTCTCATTCTGTTAAGCATGGACAATGTCACTTCCGACGAAGCTATACAACGGATGAAAGCAATAGGAGGAAGAATCGGAATTTCCAGCATGAACTACCGAATGTTCACTCGCGAATTCTGTCAGGCTATTCGTAAAGCTGGTTTTGAAGTACAATCATCCATTTTCCCTACTCCGCACGACGCTGAAGCGATTCAGAATGGAGCTTCCATCATGCTAAGCGATTTCTGTTATCTACCAAACAATCAGAAGAAACCTTTCCAAACAATCATCATAAAAAAGAGCAATCTTCAGAAAGAAGAGGAAATTAATAAGGTATATGACTCATCGATAAAGTACGGTGCGTGCGTTTTAGAGGTAAACTTCAAGGGTAGTATCGAAGTAATCATCAACAAAAAAAGACATTATTCTTATACAAGAAAAAAATTAGGAACGGAGTATATTGGGATGAGATTTTATGAGGATACCCCCGATGTTCAGATAATCGCCAAAGAAGACAGTAAAATCAAGAAAGGAAAAGTTTATATCTATCAACTTTGATTTTACTAAGCATATCAATAAAATTCATCTCCATACAAAATATCTAAAAAAAGAGGGCACGCTCAATACTGAGCATGCCCTCTTTTAATATATACATTCCGATTACTCAGGGAATTCTGTCATTGGCTGTTCAGCCATTTCCTCATCCTCTTCTACTCTATTGAAATCAAGAACGTTTCTACGATTAGCTTGAATACGATCGTACTCTTCCTTCGAGCCGACAACCAAGCGGTCGAATTCTCGTTGTCCGGTACCTGCAGGAATCAAGTGACCACAAATCACATTCTCCTTCATACCTTCCAAGAAATCAACCTTACCTTCGATAGCAGCTTCGTTCAGGACCTTCGTGGTTTCCTGGAATGAAGCAGCTGACATGAAGCTCTTCGTACCCAAAGCAGCACGAGTGATACCTTGCAGGATCTGAGTTGATGTTGCCGGAACGGCATCACGAACCTCAACCAACTTCAAGTCACGACGTTTCAAAGCACTGTTCTCATCACGCAGTTTACGAGCTGTTACAATCTGACCAGGAACCAAATTCTGTGAGTCACCAGCATCTACAACAACTTTCTTGCCCCAGATACGATCATTCTCATCACGGAAATCTTGTCTGTCAACAACTTGTTGTTCCAAGAAACGAGTATCACCCGGTTCATTGATCTCCACCTTGCGCATCATCTGACGAACGATGATCTCGAAATGCTTATCGTTAATCTTAACACCTTGCAAACGGTATACATCTTGTACCTCATTCACAATGTATTCCTGAACAGCGGTAGGACCTTTAATGGCCAAGATATCAGAAGGAGTAATAGCACCGTCGGACAACGGAGTTCCTGCACGAACATAGTCGTTCTCTTGAACAAGAATCTGCTTTGATAGATTTACATAGTACTTCTTCTCTTCGCCAGTCTTTGATGTAACGGTAATTTCGCGGTTACCACGTTTAATCTTACCCATTGTGATCTCACCATCAATTTCAGAGACGATTGCAGGATTTGACGGGTTACGAGCCTCGAACAACTCAGTAACACGAGGAAGACCACCAGTGATATCACCAGCCTTCCCAACGGCACGCGGAATCTTAACGATTGTATCACCTGCCTTAACCATCTGACCGTCTTCTACTGAAATGTGACCACCTACAGGGAAGTTATATGTACGTAATACATTACCTTCTTCATCAACGATATCTGCAGTCGGAACCTTGTTACGATCCTTAGATTCAATGATAATGATCTCACGCAAACCTGTTGACTCATCTGATTCAACGGTATAGGTTACGTTTTCAATCATTGACTCAAACCTTACCTTACCAGTTACCTCAGTAATGATAACTGCATTGAACGGATCCCACTTAGCAATGAGTGTACCCTTCTCAACAACATCACCATTTGATGCATACAAAGTAGAGCCATAAGGAATATTATGTGTAGAAAGAACGATACCTGTGTTCACATCAACAACGCGGAGTTCAGCCAAACGACCTACTACCACCTTGACTTTCTGACCAGTCTCATCGATTGCATCTACCGTACGAAGTTCTTCAAATTCCAGACGACCGTCATTCTTCAATACAATGCTTGCATCAGCAGCCATATTACCTGCAATACCTCCGGCGTGGAACGTACGCAGAGTCAACTGAGTACCCGGCTCACCGATTGACTGTGCAGCGATAACGCCGACAGCTTCACCCTTCTGAACCATTCTGCTGGTAGCAAGGTTACGACCATAGCATTTAGCACAAACACCATGTTTAGCCTCACAAGTCAATACCGAACGGATTTCTACGCTCTCGATTGGAGACTCTTCAATTTCCTTTGCGATATCTTCTGTAATTTCCTCACCTGCACTAACCAACAGTTTACCTGTTGTCGGGTGGATGATATCATGTACAGAAACACGACCAAGAATACGTTCATACAGTGTTGCAATAACCTCATCGTTATTCTTCAAAGCTGTACAAACCAATCCACGTAATGTGCCACAATCTTCTTCAGTAACGATCACGTCATGGGATACGTCAACCAAACGACGAGTCAAGTAACCAGCATCGGCAGTCTTCAAAGCGGTATCAGCAAGACCCTTACGAGCACCGTGGGTAGAGATAAAGTACTCGAGCACAGACAGACCTTCCTTAAAGTTCGAAAGAATCGGGTTCTCAATAATCTGAGCACCTTCTGCTCCAGCCTTCTGCGGCTTAGCCATCAAACCACGCATACCAGACAACTGACGAATCTGTTCCTTAGAACCACGGGCTCCAGAATCCAACATCATGAATACTGAGTTAAAGCCCTGATCATCATTCTTAATTGTCTTATAAAGAATATCTGACAAATCACTATTAACGTGAGTCCATGTATCAACGACCTGGTTATAACGTTCGTTATCAGTAATGAAACCCATATTATAGTTGGCCATAATCTGATCGATTTCCTCATTACCACGACGAACCAATTCTTCCTTCTCCTTTGGAATAATGATATCCTCCAAGTTGAAAGACAAACCACCCTTGAATGACATATAGTAACCAAGATTCTTAATACCATCCAAGAATTCGCAGGCACGAGCGACACCAACCTTCTTGATAACGTCACTAATAATATCACGCAATGATTTCTTTGAGATGACCGTATTCAAGTAACCAACTTCATCTGGAACGATTTGATTAACGATAACACGACCAACTGAAGTCTTCTTCATCATCACGTCAACGATATTACCATCCTTATCCAGGTCTTTTACAACTACATTGATAATGGCGTGAACATCTACCTTGCCAAGATTATATGCAATGATTGCTTCCTCTGGTCCATAGAATGTCAAACCTTCACCCTTAGCACCCTGACGCAATTTGGTGATATAATATAATCCAAGTACCATATCCTGAGCAGGAACGGTAATAGGAGCACCATTAGCTGGGTTAAGGATATTATGAGGTTCAAGCATCAACATTTGTGCTTCCAAGATTGCTTCATTACCTAATGGCAAATGCACAGCCATCTGGTCACCATCAAAGTCGGCATTAAATGCTGTACATGCCAATGGATGCAATTGAATAGCCTTACCTTCTATCATATGTGGTTGGAATGCCTGAATACCTAAACGGTGCAATGTCGGTGCACGGTTCAAGAGTACAGGATGGCCTTTCATTACGTGCTCCAAGATATCCCAGATAACCGGTTCACGACGATCAACAATCTTCTTAGCCGACTTAACTGTCTTGACAATACCACGTTCAATCAACTTACGTATTACGAATGGCTTATACAACTCAGCAGCCATCAACTTAGGAAGACCACACTCACCCATCTTCAACTCAGGACCTACAACAATAACCGAACGAGCAGAATAGTCAACACGCTTACCGAGCAGGTTCTGACGGAAACGACCTTGCTTACCTTTTAAACTGTCTGACAAAGACTTCAAAGGACGGTTAGCCTCGCTCTTAACTGCGCTTGATTTACGAGAATTGTCGAACAAAGAGTCAACAGCTTCCTGCAACATACGTTTCTCATTACGAAGGATAACCTCCGGAGCTTTAATCTCAATCAAACGTTTCAGACGGTTATTACGTATGATTACACGACGATAAAGATCGTTCAAATCTGAAGTAGCGAAACGGCCACCATCCAGTGGAACCAACGGGCGCAAATCAGGAGGAGTCACAGGAATGATTCTCATGATCATCCACTCTGCCTTGTTACGACCACGTGATGCGCGGAAAGCCTCGACAACTTGCAAACGTTTCAAAGCCTCGTTCTTACGCTGCTGAGAAGAGTCGTTGTTTGCCTTATCGCGTAATTCGTATGACAAAGCATCCAAGTCAATTTGAGAAAGAAGGTCTAACAAGGCCTCACCACCCATCTTGGCAACGAACTTATTCGGGTCATTCTCTTCCAGATATTGATTGTCCTTAGGTAGTTTATCTAACAAATCAAGATATTCTTCCTCTGACAGTAAATCTAACTTATTAATACCATATTCTGTAGCGGCACCCGGCTGGATAACGACATAACGTTCATAATAAATGATGGAATCCAATTTCTTAGTTGGCAAACCAAGCAGATAACCAATCTTATTAGGCAAAGAACGGAAGTACCAAATATGAGCTACTGGAACAACCAATTGGATATGCCCTGAACGTTCACGACGAACTTTCTTCTCTGTTACCTCAACACCGCATCGGTCACAGACGATACCTTTGTAACGAATACGCTTGTACTTTCCACAAGCACACTCGTAGTCCTTTACCGGACCGAAGATACGTTCGCAGAACAAACCATCTCTTTCCGGTTTATAGGTACGGTAGTTGATTGTTTCAGGCTTCAACACCTCACCGTATGAATTCTCTAGGATCTCTTCAGGAGAAGCCAATCCAATTGAAATCTTAGAGAAGTTACTCTTTATCTTATTATCTTTTCTAAAAGCCATATTCTATATATTGTAAAGAGTTATTTTATATTATTCAAGGCGTACACTTAATCCTAAACCTTTCAGCTCATGTAACAAAACATTCAAAGATTCAGGAATGCCAGGTGTTGGCATTGGTTCACCTTTCACGATAGCTTCATAAGCCTTAGAACGTCCGTTCACATCATCCGACTTAATAGTCAAGATTTCCTGCAGAACGTGAGAAGCACCAAATGCCTCGAGAGCCCAAACCTCCATTTCACCGAAACGTTGACCACCGAACTGTGCCTTACCACCTAAAGGCTGCTGAGTAATCAATGAGTACGGGCCAATTGAGCGGGCGTGCATCTTATCTTCAACCATGTGACCTAACTTCAACATATAGGCAACACCTACTGTTGCAGGCTGGTCGAACTTCTCACCGGTTTCACCATCGTACAAATCAGTCTTACAATAATGTGAAAGTCCAGCCTTGTCAGTCCACTTATCCAAATCCTCCAATGTAGCACCATCAAAGATAGGAGTAGCAAACTTCACACCTAAGTTCTTACCTACACGTCCTAAAACAGCCTCAAAGATCTGACCGATATTCATACGAGAAGGCACACCCAACGGGTTCAAACAGATATCAACTGGAGTACCATCAGCCAAGAATGGCATATCTTCCTGACGAACAACACGTGAAACAATACCCTTGTTTCCGTGACGACCTGCCATCTTATCACCAACACCGATCTTACGTTTCTTAGCAATATATACCTTAGCCATCTGGATAACACCTGAAGGAAGTTCATCACCAATTGTGATAGCAAACTTCTTACGTTTCAGATCAGCATCCAACTCTTTGTACTTCTTCAGATAATTCATAACCAAGTCACGAATCAAGTCGTTCTTATGAGCATCATTCGTCCACTTGTTCAACTGAATTGTTTCGAAGTCGAGATTTTCCAAAACAGACTTAGTAAATTTAGCACCCTTTGTAACAACATCTGCTCCTGTGTAATCCTTAACACCCTGAGAAACTTTTCCAGAAGTTAATGTCAACAGTTTCTCAAGCATAATACCCTTCAGAGCATCTGCCTTTGCCTTGAATTCTTCATCCAGCTTTGGCATCAAAGCCTTATCAGAATTCTTTTCACTACGAGTCTTGATAGCCCGTGAGAACAATCTCTTGCCAATAACGACACCATGTAATGACGGAGAAGCCTTCAATGAAGCATCCTTAACATCACCAGCCTTATCACCGAAGATTGCACGTAACAATTTCTCCTCTGGAGATGGGTCAGACTCACCCTTAGGAGTGATCTTACCAATCAGAATATCACCCGGTTGAATGCGAGCACCAATACGTACGATACCGTTTTCGTCCAAGTCTTTTGTTGCTTCCTCGCTTACGTTTGGAATATCTGAAGTAAATTCCTCCATACCACGTTTTGTCTCACGAACTTCCAGCACGTATTCATCTACGTGGACAGAAGTCAACAAGTCTTCACGAACGACGCGTTCATTCAAAACGATAGCATCCTCATAGTTATAACCCTTCCAAGGGATATATGCAACCAAGAAGTTCTTACCCAGAGCCAACTCGCCGTTAGCAGTTGAATAACCTTCTGTCAGGATATCACCCTTCTTTACGCGCTGACCTTTCTCGCAGATTGGACGAAGGTCGATAGTCATACTCTGGTTCGTTCTACGGAACTTAGGTATTTCGTAAACCTTCAAAGCAGGTTCGAAGCTTACGAACTCTTCCTCTTCTGTACGATCATAAAGAACCTTAATCGTAGTAGCATCAATGTACTCGATGACACCATCACCTTCAGCCATAATCTGTGTACGTGAATCTTCTGCCAACTGTTTTTCGATACCTGTACCAACGATAGGAGACTCCGTACGAAGCAATGGAACTGCCTGCCTCATCATGTTCGAACCCATCAAAGCACGGTTAGCGTCATCATGCTCCAAGAATGGGATTAACGAAGCTGCAATAGAAGCAATTTGTTGAGGAGAAACGTCCATCATGTCGATTTGATCAGGAGCGACAACAGGATAATCAGCATCTTGACGAGCTTTTACCCTATCTCTGATGAAAGTACCATCATCGTTCAATGGAGCATTACCCTGAGCAATGAGTTTATTCTCTTCCTCTTCTGCTGTGTAATATCTAACGCCTTCATCTGAAAGGTCTACTTTCCCATTTTCCACCTTACGGTAAGGAGTAACAATAAAGCCTAAATCATTGATCTTTGCATATACACACAAAGATGAGATCAAACCAATGTTCGGACCTTCAGGAGTTTCAATAGGACACAGACGGCCATAGTGGGTATAATGTACGTCACGAACCTCAAATCCGGCACGTTCACGAGTCAAACCACCAGGGCCTAAAGCAGACATACGACGTTTGTGCGTGATTTCTGCCAATGGGTTAGTCTGATCCATAAACTGTGACAAAGCATTCGTCCCAAAGAACGAGTTAATCACAGAAGAGATAGTCTTTGCATTAATCAAGTCAACTGGTGTGAACACTTCGTTGTCACGAACATTCATTCGTTCACGGATGGTACGAGCCATACGTGCCAAACCAATTGTGAACTGGTTTGATAATTGCTCACCGACTGTTCTAACACGACGGTTGCTCAAGTGGTCAATATCATCAACATCTGCCTTAGAGTTGATCAACTCAATCAAATATTTGATGATTTCAATAATATCTTGTTTTGTCAAAACCTTGACATCCATATCGGTTGTCAGACCCAACTTCTTGTTGATTCTGTAACGGCCAACATCACCAAGGTCATATCTCTTCTCCGAGAAGAAAAGATTGTTTATCACTTCACGGGCACTAGCGTCATCAGCAGGATCTGCATTACGTAATTGACGATAAATGTAAAGAACTGCTTCCTTTTCAGAGTTGCTCGGGTCTTTCTGAAGTGTATTAAATATGATAGAGAAATCTGATGAATTACCTTCTTCTTTATGTACAAGAATAGTAGGAACACCAGAATCCAAAATTTCTTCGATATGTTCTCCGGTCAATATTGTTTCACGGTCGATGATCACTTCGTTACGTTCGATTGATACAACTTCACCTGTATCCTCATCAACGAAGTCCTCTGTCCATGTCTTCAGAATGCGGGCAGCTAATTTTCTACCAACTACCTTCTTCAGATTAGTCTTATTAACCTTAATTTCTTCTGTCAGATTAAAGATTTCAAGAATATCCTTATCTGTTTCAAAGCCAACGGCACGCAACAACGTAGTAACAGGAAGTTTCTTCTTTCTATCAATATACGCATACATCACATTGTTGATGTCCGTAGCGAACTCAATCCATGAACCCTTGAACGGGATGATACGTGCAGAATACAGTTTCGTACCATTAGCGTGGATGCTTTGTCCAAAGAATACACCAGGAGAACGGTGTAACTGTGAAACGACAACGCGCTCAGCACCATTGATTACGAAAGTTCCTTGTGGAGTCATATAAGGGATAGGTCCCAAATATACGTCCTGAATAACAGTATCAAAATCCTCATGATCAGGATCTGTACAATAAAGCTTGAGCTTAGCTTTCAAAGGAACACTATAAGTCAAGCCACGCTCCAAACAGTCTTCGATAGAGTATGTAGGCGGGTCGATATAGTAGTCCAAGAATTCGAGAACGAAATTGTTACGAGTATCAGCGATAGGGAAGTTCTCAGCGAACACCTGATACAAACCGTCTTTCTTTCGTTTCTCAGGAGGAGTATCCAATTGTAGAAAGTCTTGGAAAGACTTCAATTGTACTTCCAAGAAATCCGGATAAGGCATCGGATTCTTAATAGAAGCAAAACTAATACGTTTGTTTTCTGTTTTAGAAGACATTTGATAATAAATTTAAGAACTCAATATAATATAGACACAAAAAGGTTAAGAATTCCCCTAGGAGAATTCTTAACCGATATCCTGTTAATCAGGCAATCTTACTTAAGTTCAACAGTAGCACCTTCAGCTTCAATCTTCTCTTTCAAAGCCTCAGCGTCAGCCTTTGACAAGCCTTCCTTCAAAGTGCTAGGAGCACCGTCTACCAAGTCCTTAGCTTCCTTCAAGCCAAGACCACATTCTTCCTTAACCACCTTGATAACTTTCAGCTTAGCAGCACCAGCAGAAGTCAAAACTACATCAAAAGATGTCTTTTCTTCTACAGCTGCCTCAGCAGCAGCACCAGGAGCAGCAACAGCAACAGCTGCAGCGGCTGGTTCAATACCATATTCTTCCTTAAGGATAGTTGCAAGTTCATTAACTTCCTTAACTGTCAAGTTAACTAATTGTTCAGCAATAGCTTTTAAATCTGCCATTTTAGTATGATTTTAAATGTTTAATACTTAATTGATAATTATTATTCGGGACGTTCGCCCAGAGTCTTAAGAACTCCATGAATGGTGTTTCCACCAGATTGAAGAGCAGAGATAACATTCTTTGCAGGAGATTGCAACAGAGCAACGATGTCTGCAATAACTTCATTCTTACTCTTGATACTAGCCAGAGCATCGAGTTGATCAACGCCAACATAGCAACCCTCTTCAGCATAAGCAGCCTTCAAAACAGGGTTCTCGTTCTTGTATTCCTTCAACAACTTTGCAGGAGCGTTTGCTACGTTTGTGAACATAACAGCCGTTGTACCCTTCAAAGAATCGAATAACGGTGAGAAATCAACATCTTCAATGCTCATGAGAGCCTTGTGGAGCAAAGAGTTCTTTACTACCACCAACTTAATGCCAGCTTCAAAACATTTTCTTCTTAACTGAGCTGTCTTCTCTGCGTTCAAAGCAGTAACGTCAACCAAGTAAAAATGACCGAATTCCTTTACAGTTTCAGCAAGCTGACTGATAATAACGCCTTTATCTTCCTTTTTCATAACTTTTCATTAATTAGTTTTATCATCCAAAGCCTTAGGATCAACTTTAACTCCCAGACTCATAGTTGATGAAAGATAAATGCTCTTCATATAAGTACCTTTAGCTGCAGCAGGTTTCAACTTAACGACAGTATCAATAAAAGTACGTGCGTTATCAGCGATTTGCTCCGGTGTAAAGCTAACCTTACCAATAGAAGTATGGATAATGGCAGTCTTATCAACCTTGAAATCTATCTTACCTTGCTTAACTTCTTTAACAGCTTTAGCTACATCCATTGTAACAGTACCACTCTTTGGGTTTGGCATCAAACCACGAGGACCGAGGATACGGCCGAGTGCACCGATTTTACCCATATTAGAAGGCTGAGTGATGATAACATCAACATCAGTCCATCCACCTTTGATCTTTTCAATATATTCTTCAAGACCAACATAGTCAGCACCAGCTTCTTTTGCAGCGGCAGCAACTTCTGTGTCAGGTGTAACAAGAACCAAAACGCGGATTTGCTTTCCTGTTCCGTGAGGAAGAGAAACAACGCCACGAACCATTTGGTTTGCCTTACGAGGATCGACACCTAAACGAATTGCAATATCTACAGAAGCATCAAACTTAGTGTAAGTAATTTCCTTCACCAATTTTGCAGCTTCAATGAGTGAGTATGCCTTCCCTGCTTCAATCTTACCGGCTACTAACTTTTGATTTTTTGTAAGTTTACCCATTGTAATTGAAGTTTATTAATTATTACCCGGGAATTCACCCTTAACGGTGATACCCATACTCCGAGCTGTACCAGCTACCATAGTCATCGCAGATTCTACAGTAAAGCAGTTCAAGTCAACCATCTTGTCTTGAGCGATCGTACGGATCTGATCCCAAGTCAACTGAGCAACCTTTTTACGGTTAGGCTCACCAGAACCACCCTTAATCTTTGCCATCTCAAGCAACTGCACTGCTACAGGAGGAGTCTTTACAACAAAGTCGAAAGACTTGTCACTATAGTAAGTGATGATAACAGGTAAAATTTTACCTGCCTTGTCCTGGGTTCTGGCATTGAATTGCTTGCAGAAATCCATGATATTGATACCCTTTGAACCAAGTGCAGGTCCTACGGGAGGTGATGGATTTGCAGCGCCTCCTTTAATCTGTAATTTGATTAATCCAGCAACTTCTTTAGCCATTTGATTTCTATTTTTTATTTTAATTAATCAGAAAGAAAAGTGCGTGCACTTATTCTTTCTCTACATCCATAAAACCAAGTTCCACTGGTGTTTTGCGACCAAAGATCTTAACCATTACCTTCAGTTTCCGTTTGTCGTTGTTCACTTCTTCAATGACACCACTGAATCCGTTGAACGGACCTACAGTCACCTTCACGGGATCTCCGATTACATAAGGTACCAATGGTTCTTCACCAATCTCCTGGAGTTCATCTACCGTACCAAGAATTCTATTTACCTCAGACTGGCGTAAAGGAGTCGGATGATCCATACCACCCAAGAAACCCAATACATTAGGCGTATTTCTCAGGCGATGAGGTACTTCACCTACCAATGCAGCTTCAACAAGTACGTATCCTGGAAGATAACTTCTCTCCTTCACAATTTTCTTACTGTTACGGATTTGATGTACCTTCTCTGTTGGGATCAATACCTGAGAAACGTAATTGCCAAAGTCGCCGATACGCATATCTGCCTCGATATACTCTTTGACCTTGTTTTCCTTACCGCTCACGGCACGTAAGACGTACCATTTCTTTTCAATCTCAGACATTTCTAATAGAATTTATTAACGCGGATAAATGATATTCTCCATGATGAATTGGAAAACACTATCCATACAGAATACAACCAACGCAATGAGTAGGGAAGCATATAAAACAACCACTGCGCTGCTAGATAATTCTTTACGAGTAGGCCATGTCGTTTTATGGACTAATTCGTTATAAGATTCCTTACAATAATTTACGATTTTCTGAAACATATCTTTTCAAATTTGCACGGGAGGAGAGACTCGAACTCCCGACCCTCGGTTTTGGAGACCGATGCTCTACCAACTGAGCCACTCCCGTAAAACGGTTCCCAGCATACGCCGGGAACCGACCTTTATACTATATACCTTACGTATTAGTCTTCAATAAGAGCTGTAATCTGACCAGCACCAACTGTACGTCCACCTTCGCGGATAGCGAAACGAAGACCTAAGTTCAATGCAACCGGATAGATCAATTCAACATTGATTGTAACGTTATCACCTGGCATAACCATTTCAACGTTTTCTGGCAATGTGATTTCACCGGTACAGTCCATAGTACGGATATAGAATTGAGGACGATACTTGTTACGGAATGGAGTGTGACGACCACCTTCTTCTTTCTTCAAGATATAAACCTCAGCTTTAAACTTAGAATAAGGCTTAATCTGACCCGGATGGCAAAGGATCATACCACGTTTGATTTCATCCTTGTCAACACCACGGAGCAACAAACCTACGTTATCACCAGCTTCACCTTCGTCCAACAACTTACGGAACATTTCTACACCAGTAACAACTGACTTCTTATCTTGGCTAAGACCCAAAATTTCAACTTCGTCACCAACCTTGATAACACCAGTTTCGATACGGCCAGTAGCAACTGTACCACGACCAGTGATTGAGAAGATATCCTCAACAGGCATCAAGAAAGGCTTATCTGTATCACGTGGAGGAAGTGGAATCCAAGTATCAACAGCATCCATCAATTCCATTACCTTGTCTTCCCATTCAGGAACACCGTTCAAAGCACCAAGTGCAGAACCACGGATAATAGGAGTATTGTCGCCATCGAAATCATAGAATGAAAGCAACTCACGCATTTCCATTTCTACCAATTCCAACATTTCTTCATCATCAACCATATCACACTTGTTCAAGAAAACAACCAAGCGAGGTACGTTTACCTGAC
>CAMVLL010000035.1 GCA_947168315.1 uncultured Bacteroidota bacterium
GTTGTTTGATTAATATTTAACTCGTCCCAATTTTAACGGGACACTAATGATATTATTAGCTTTAATTTCGATGAAGAATTAATTGATGGTCGATACATTTCGGTAACTCATCAACATAATGTGTGACGAAAATCATGGTTTTATCCTTACGCTGACAGAATGTTTCAATGATATCTTTTACCAGCCGACGATTATGTAGATCCAAACCATGCAGAGGCTCATCCAAAATAAGCAATGCTGGGTCCTTCACGAAGGCACGAGCCAATAGTGCTAAACGTTGTTCTCCACTTGAAAGTTGAAGAAAGCTACGGTTACGCAACGATAAAATGCCAAATTTGTCCATCCACCATTCACATCGCTGTTTTTCTTCCTCCGTAGAACGTTTATATAAACCCACAGAATCGTGTAATCCACTTGCCACTATATCGATGGTCGGTAAATTCTTCAAATAAGCCCGATGCATCTCCGGACTAACATAACCGATATGCTTTTTGATTTCCCAGATACTTTCACCCGTGCCACGTCGTCTACCGAACAAAGCAATATCGCATGCATAGCTTTGTGGGTTATCAGCACAAACCAAACTTAACAACGTCGACTTACCAGAGCCATTATCACCACGTAAAGCCCATTTCTCGCCGTTTTTCACAATCCAATCCAATTCTTTTAAAATCGTACGTTCACCATAGCGAATGCTGACCTTATTTAATTTGACAATTTCTTCAGAATGGAACGGATCCTTCGAATATGGTAAATCCAGAATCTGCTGTGCCTTCTCAGAAGAAAGGACATTCGTAGGAATCACCGGACAACTGGATAGATAATCTGCTAAAGTGCAGGGAGGATCACAGATTTTATCATGAACCACGACTACGCAATTGATAAAATCAGGGATCTCGTCGGTCTTGGAGAGTACTAAAATAACCTGCAATGAAGTTTCTTCGATCAAGGTTTGAATCAATTCCTTCAATTGTACGCGTGTGCCTGCATCCAATCCGACAAAAGGATTATCCATCACCAAGACCTGTGGCCTGTTCATCAACATTTTCGTGAGTTGGAACTTCCGTAATTCTCCACTCGACAAGAGAATTATCGGTTTATCCAAAAGAGAATCCATGCCAAACAGCTTGAAAAGATGATCTTTGAAAGCCTCATCGCTACATGTAGGTAAAAGTTCATGAACTGTTTGAATCGTTTCTACATCTTGCGAATTCCAACGTTGCTGATAATAATAGTTTGCATCCGCATCACCATAAGCATCGCGAAACGCAATGTACTTCAGATGATCGCTCACCAGCGACGAATCAGAAGAAGCAAAGTGATATTGTACCTCATTCCCGTATAGCAAAGGCCATTTCCCGATCAAAGTCTCCACCAACATCGACTTTCCCGATGCATTATCACCGACAATAGCCATCTGTTCGCCTTTCGCCAAACAAAAATCAATGGGATTTGCCATACGATGGTCGGGATGACGGGCAATACCATTTACAATTTCTATTACAGGTTGCATTGTATTCTTATTTGTATTTCGGGATGTAAAGATACGGCTTTTATCAATCTGAATGAAAGAAAAAAGTATGATTTGTGAAAATATCAACTACAAACTTTCATTTAAGAAAATATTATCGTAATTTTGCCGACATAATGATGTAATTTGAATATCTAAATGAACTAATAAACACAATTATGAACAGAATTGTATCAAAAACACAATTTTCAGAAAAGGTATTTAAGTTTATAGTTGAGGCTCCCTTGATTGCTAAATCACGTAAAGCTGGTAACTTTGTGATTGTACGTATCGGGGCAAAAGGTGAGCGAATGCCACTGACAATCGCTGATGCAGATCCCATAAACGGTACCATTACATTGGTTGTTCAAAAAGTTGGACTATCCTCTACCCGTCTTTGTGACTTAAATGAAGGAGATTATATAGATGATGTTGTGGGACCTTTGGGTAAGCCCACACATATTGAAAAATTTGGAACAGTTATCTGCGCAGGTGGTGGTGTTGGTGTTGCTCCAATGCTGCCGATTATTCGTGCGTTGAAAGATGCTGGCAACCGCGTCCTGTCTGTTTTGGCCGGTCGATCGAAAGAACTCATCATCATGGAGGATGAAGTTCGTCAGAGTTCAGACGAAGTGGTTATCATGACTGACGACGGTAGCTATGGACAAAAAGGTGTTGTAACCGTTGGTATCGAGCAATTAATTCAAAGAGAGCATATTGATAAGGTGTTTGCCATTGGACCGGCCATCATGATGAAGTTCTGTTGTCTGCTTACACAAAAATATCAGATACCAACTGATGTTTCTTTGAACACCATCATGGTTGATGGTACCGGTATGTGTGGTGCCTGCCGATTGACAATCGGTGGTCAAACCAAGTTTGTCTGCATTGACGGTCCTGAATTCGACGGTGCGTTAGTCGATTGGGACGAAATGCTGAAACGTATGGGTACATTCAAGGATGCCGAACGTGAAGAGATGGAGCATTATGAGGAACATCTTCATGCAAAATTTGATACCGGAAGTATTTCCAAGCAGACTGATATTGTGATGGATGATGATCCGACAAATGATACAATAGAGATACTGACTGATCGTGACGCTGCTTGGCGTAAAGAACTGCGCATGCAGATGAAACCGAAGGAACGCACAGCCATTGAGCGCGTTATTATGCCAGAGTTGGACCCTGTTTACCGTTCAAAAACACGCTTAGAGGAAGTCAATACGGGCTTGACGAAAGAGATGGCTTTGGTAGAAGCAAAACGTTGTTTGGATTGTGCAAAGCCAAGTTGTATGGAAGGTTGTCCGGTAAGCATCAACATTCCTTCGTTTATCAAGAATATTGAGCGTGGACAGTTCTTGGCTGCTGCCAAAGTACTGAAACACACCTCTGCTCTTCCAGCTGTTTGCGGGCGTGTCTGTCCACAAGAGAAGCAATGTGAGAGTAAATGTATCCATTTGAAGATGGGTGAAAAGCCAGTTGCCATCGGTTATCTTGAAAGATTCGCTGCCGACTTTGAGCGTGAGAGCGGAAATATCTCGGTTCCTGAGATCGCAGAGGCTAACGGTATTAAGATTGCGGTCGTAGGCTCGGGTCCTGCAGGACTAAGCTTTGCGGGTGATATGGCGAGAAACGGATATGATGTCTATGTCTTCGAAGCACTGCATGAGATTGGTGGTGTGTTGAAATATGGAATCCCTGAGTTCCGTCTGCCAAACTACATCGTAGATGTAGAGATTGAGAATCTTCGGAAGATGGGAGTTCATTTCCAGACGGATTGTATCGTTGGAAAGACCATCAGCGTAGATGAACTGGAAGCAAAAGGATTCAAGGGAATCTTTGTTGCTTCGGGTGCCGGACTTCCGAATTTCATGAATATACCTGGTGAGAACGCTATCAACATCATGTCGAGCAACGAATACCTCACGCGTGTCAACTTAATGGATGCAGCCAATCCACTTTCGGATACACCAATCAACTTTGGCAAGAACGTTATGGTAGTCGGTGGTGGAAATACCGCGATGGACTCTTGTCGTACAGCCAAACGATTAGGAGCCAATGTAACGTTGGTATACCGTCGTTCAGAAGCTGAGATGCCTGCCCGTTTAGAGGAGGTAAAACATGCCAAGGAAGAAGGTATCAACTTCATGACTTTACATAATCCTATCGAGTATTTGGCCGACGAGAAGGGAGCTGTCAAAGCTGCCATCCTGCAAGTCATGCAGTTGGGTGAGCCAGACGCAAGTGGTCGTCGTAGTCCGGAGCCTATTCCTGGAAAAACCGTCACTCTTGATGTCGATCAAGTCATCGTAGCTGTCGGCGTTTCACCGAACCCATTGGTACCAAAGAGTATTGAAGGATTGCAATTAGGCAGAAAGAATACGATTGCTGTCAATGACGATATGGAGAGTAGTCGTCCAATGCTGTTTGCCGGAGGCGATATCGTTCGTGGTGGCGCTACTGTTATCCTTGCCATGGGAGATGGAAGAAAAGCCGCTGCTGCCATGGATAAGAAATTTAAGGAACAAGCATAAGAAAAAATATTGCAAAGAGGGCGTGCCTTGACATAAGGCACGCTTTTTCTGTTAACACGAATCAACTACTATCTACAATATTATAGAAATAATTCACTTCATTAACTTAATGAGTTTTACAATAAGTAAATGATTAATAAAAAAGATGGAAATCAAGGTTTTATAACATTGATTTAATTTCGATTAACAAGTAGATGATTACATTTGTGGTCGAAATAAAGAAATAAAATGTATCGTTGCCTATATTTCGTTACCTGTCTGATGGTTTTTGCCTCTTCAATGAATGCACAAAATCAACGTACAAATTCTTCTACGACGAAGAAGGATGGCATACCCTCCAACGATACCATACGAATAGAGAACGTCATGCGAGGAAAAGACAATATCCAACTGAACAATGACGTTAAAAACAATATCGACTTTAATTTCTTTGGTAACAAAAGCACTGTTGACGACTCGCCTTTTATGGAATCCCCGAAGTCATGGATGAAGTTTAATGACGATGCGACCAAAAGTATCATGTATGCTCCCAAGAGCAACGATCTACGAATCACGATGAAGATTAATCCGAACAGCAATACCGATATTTTCAGTCAAAGAGATTTGGACATAAAGAACCGCAGAGTCCCAACAAACACTGAAGAAGGTGATGCTATGCTTGTTGGCACAGGTATCAGTTTTTCGTTCGATGCCGAAAAACTTCTCTATGAGAATCTGACGGAACGAGGAAGGAATATCAAACACAACCGAAAATATGCCAACGCATGGAAGAACTACAAGAATTTTATTCCTGAAAAAGACTCCATCCAAAGAGATTCCACCCTATTGATGCAGGATGTATTGAGAATAGCCAATGATCTGGTTCCGCTCTCTAACGACAGTATCGAGAAAGCGAACTAATTCTGTACAAAACAAAGGAACTGACTATTTATTTAGGAAACGTGCAGCACGAATTCCGATGTTCTCACGCAAATAGTCACGATATAACCAAATCTCCCGCGAATGATAATTACCCTCATTACCAATAAGAGGAAGAATATAATCAGTTGCAGAATAGCCATCCACCAATAAAAGATTTGAAGCCAAATCCAAACGAACGGTCATTGTATCTTTTTTCTGCTTATCAATTGGCAAAAGAGGTGAAGGCTCCGTAATAAGAACAGCCGGTTCTTCATCAACTTTCCAACTTACAGGGTTAATGGCCACCTTATTATTATCACCTAGTCCATGAACGACCGCGTTGACATCACGAACAGAGTTATAACATATTGTTACTCCCGTATCGGTGGCACCTGATGCAGGAATAATCTTCTGACATTGTTCCAATTCCTCATTTGTAATGTTTGTTCCAATGGCGTAAGCCGCAATCATCTGATGATAGGTGACATTGTCCATCTCCTTCAGCAGTTCTTTCATAATCATGGCACCTTGACTGAAGCCAACCAGTACAAAAGGACGCCCGTAATTCATGTTCTTCAGATAGTATTGAAAAGCATTCTTCACATCTTGAACGGCAATAGCGAAACGATCTTCGAGCGCACTGTCGTCCATAAAGGAATTCAGGGAACACTGGCGGTAATATGGAGAATAGAAATTCAAAGGACCGCTTAGCAACGTGTCGACACCTAACATCTCACTATACATTGGTACCCTTGCCCAATCGGCATATGTATCGGCAAGATGGTAAACCGAACTATCAGGCATCATCGTATCACCAATCTCTGTCGAGATAATATAAAAAATATCGGCAGGATATTGGCGATCGGTTATATACCACTGATTTGTTTCACTATATTTAGGTTCAGCAGGTATGATTCCATCATCAGATTTCTCCTGCCTACCTTTACTGTTACACAGTGTAAAGAGGCATAACACAGTACAACAGAAAAACAATTCAAATATTCCCTTTTTCATAAGTAATACAAAATAATAGAATAAAGCAACATAGGGTACAGATTCATGAGAATCAGCACCCTATTCCTTATTATTTATTAACTTACAAATCTATCTTCCAAATCATTACAGAAGCATTACAACATATTTCAAGATGAAGAACGCAGCAAGTACATACATAATCACTGTAAGCTCTTTTCCCTTACCACACAACAACTTGATAAATACATAAGAAAGCATACCTAATACGATACCTTCTGAGATACTTGCCGTGAACGGCATCATCACGATGGTGATGAAACAAGGCAAAGCCTCATCCATCTTTCTGAATTCTATCTTATGAATTGCGCGGAACATCATCACACCTACCAATACCAATGCGCTGGTTGTCGCTGCTGAAGGAATAATCAGGAATAACGGTGAGAAGAACAGGGCGATTAAGAAGAGGAATGCCACGGTAAATGCGGTCAAACCTGTACGACCACCTTCTGCGATACCAGTCGTACTCTCAACGTATGTGGTTACAGTTGAAGTACCACAAAGAGCACCTACGGTAGTACCAACGGCATCAGCCATCAACGCCTTGTTCATGTTACGGATCTTACCGTTCTCATCAACCATTCCGGCACTTGTCGCTGCACCGATGAATGTTCCCAATGTATCAAACAAGTCCATAAGAAGCAAAACGAATACGATGATATAGAAATCAATATCAAATGAGATGAATCGTGAGAAATCAAACTTCAAAGCAACCGGATCGATAGACGATGGCATACTGATGAGGCTGAAATGCTCCGGAATCTGAGTCACGCCAAAAGGAATACCGATGACGGTAATAGCGATAATCGTAATGAATAATGCGCCACGAACATTCAACGTCATCAAGACAGCACCTAAAACAATGCCGGCAACTGCCAGAATAGAAGTAGCGTTCCATGTTCCTAATGAAGTAATGGTTGACTCATTCGAGACAATCACTCCACCATTCTTCAATCCGATATAAGCAATGAACAATCCTATACCCACCGAAATAGCATAACGGAGGTTGACTGGAATAGCTTTAGCAATTGCTTCTCGTACTTTGAATAAAGTCAACAGGACAAATATAACACCTTCCACCAGCACGGCAGACAATGCTTCTTGCCAAGTGTATCCCATCACCAAAACCAACGTATATGTAAAGAAAGCATTCAAACCCATTCCTGAAGCTAATGCGTATGGCATCTTCGCATAAAATGCCATAATCAACGTTGCTACAGCTGCAGCAATAATCGTTGCAGAGAAAACTGCGCCTTTATCCATGCCGGCATCTCCCAAAATCAAAGGATTTACCGCAAGGATATAACTCATAGTAAGAAAAGTGGTACAACCTGCCAAGATTTCGGTCTTAACAACATGTTTGGAAGGGTCGAAGCCCAATACAGATAAAATAGATTTCATATCAATGATGTTTTGGTTATTATCACAAATATAACAAATCTCGTTGATTATTCCAATTAATTATGAATTATCTTCTCAATCTTCACGTAATATCGGCATAGTCATGCAACGGGCACCTCCACCAGCGCGTGGCAGTTCTGATCCAGGGAATACTGCAACAAATTTTTCGTAATCATTCATGCTGATTTTCCCTGAAACGATATCTTCCGCTTGAAGAACGGTAAATCCGGCTTTGTCCAACGCATCGATGGTATGAGTATTTCGTCGATAACCCATCACCTTATTGTCGCCAAGTGCGAAGAAATTAGCACCACTATGCCATTGCTCACGCAATTGTACCCATGAATCACTGCCTCCACACAGTACAGGATCCATCTCCCATCCCAGTTTTCGGAGGCCCTCCAGGATATTATTGACCCGACGGTACTTGATCCGACCGTTATCGATGGTGATCAGCGTAGTGTCTTTATTGGCGAAAAGTCCTTGTTTCTTTAACATCGGCTCAAAAGCCATGCAATGATGTTGTCCAAGGAAGGTAAAAACCATGTCCAGGTGGATAAATGATTCTGGCTTCAACGGTAATTCCTGCACAAGGATGTGAAATTTCTTTCTTTCCTTGGCAAATGTGTCTGCCAGATATTCGATGCCGACGGAATTGGTACGGATACCGTATCCCAAACATAACAAATCAGGCGAAGCGATCTGAACATCACCGCCTTCCGTACGGGCACGTGAGTCCACCGATGAGGCATTCATCGTCTCTACCTTAAAGAAATGCTTGAAGATCGTATCGAAGATCAATGATTCCCGCTCCCGTACCTCAAAGCTCATGGAGTTGATCAACACCTTATTATATATAGTCGATGAAGCGTCGCGTGTGAATAGCAAATTATACAACGGATTCAATAAATAACGGTCGTCTGAACGACCATCCCACTTTGGATTCTCATAACCCTCAATCAAAACTCTGGCCAACTCCGTCAGAGGCAGTTCCAACAGTTGATCGGTTAACTTTCCTTCCGACACATTCAGCTGACTTAATCGTAAGCTTTGGTCGTGATGAAGGCTTTTTCTTACCAAATCTTCCCTCACCTTCTCATCTTTCAGCAATTCCTCCAGCACATTCCTCACATAATATACCTTCGTCCATTTTTCCAATATACCACTGAAGTAAGCATATTCCGAATCGACCGTATATTTGTCAAGAATATCGCTATAGAGGGCATGTGCAGCGTTCAGAGGAGTCATTCGCTCGATCTCCTTGCCAGGACGACGCAACAAAACGGCACGCAGTCGACCAGTTTCTGAACTTACATTCACCTTACACGGTATGAGTTGATTCGATTCCATATATCAGTTATTAATACAATTCTGCCATCATACAACGAGCGCTCCCGCCACCTGCGACTTCAATGACATGAATATCGGGACTTATAATCCGAACATACTTTTGTAGTTGTACGATTTGCTCATTCGTAAGTGATTTACGGGCTGTAGCACTCATGACAAGCAGTTTCTCACCTTTCTCATTGCGCACCTCCAACATATTACCCGCAAATTGACGCACCTGATCCAACGTAATGTCTACTATTTCTTTACCATTTTCAGTCAAAGAGCGCACTAATCGTTCACGTTGCTGAAAGTTTCGGATAGATTCCAGACAAACCACAGCTACATCCGTGCCAACATGCATGATAACATTCGTATGATAAACAGGAGTACCGTTTTCATCCTCACTGTCAAAGAGTAAATAGCGATAATTCAATTGCTCCGCCCATTCTTTCAATACTTTCTCGTTAGTTCTTGGCGAGGCGCAAGCATAAGCGATGCGATGTTCGCGATCCAAAACCATCGAACCTGTTCCTTCTAAAAAGCAATTTTTGTCCTCCCACGGTGTCAAGTCAATGACATGGTCGTACGATTCTTTCTTAACTGCGGTCAACAGCTTTGTTCGCTCCAACCGACGGTTACAGGCATACATTGGATAGAGCACGAGAATATGCTCTTTATCGTTATGTGTCGAAAAACAGTTATTCGGGAAAATAGAATCCGGAGTAAAAGGCTCTTCAACATCCTGAAGAACCACCACACTGACTCCATTTTTTCGAAGCAGCTCCACGTAGGCATCGAATTCTACGACCGCCTCTTGTTGAGTCTTTAGAGCCGCCTGTACCGATTCGCTCTTATGTTGAAAGGCATTATTCGTTGCGGTCTCTTCATTGAAAGCGAATCGTACAGGGCGAACCATTAATAAACGATTTGTCGTTTGCATTCTTCTGATAGTTATAGGTAAATGATCAATCAATTACTTCGACATCTCCTCGAAAGTGCGTTTGATGATGCCAATGGCCTCCATTAACTCTTCCTCTTTGATAACCAAAGGTGGAGCAAAGCGAATGATATGATCGTGAGTCGGTTTAGCGAGCAACCCATATTCCATCATCTTGATACAGATATCCCATGCTGTCTTTCCATTAATCGGTTTAGTAACGATGGCGTTGAGCAAACCTTTTCCTCGTACTTGTTCGATGAAAGGCGACTGAATCTTCTTTATTTCACGACGGAAGATCTGTCCCATCTTTTCAGCATTCTCTACGAGATGTTCATCTTTCACCACTTTCAAAGCTTCCACGGCTACTCGTGCAGCCAAAGGGAATCCGCCAAAGGTAGAACCATGCTCGCCAGGCTTGATATTCAGCATAATATCATCATCAGCCAAACAAGCTGAAACAGGAAGTACGCCCCCTCCCAAAGCTTTACCCAATACAACAATGTCGGGACGAATACCATCGTGCTCACTACACAGCATCTTTCCTGTGCGGGCGATACCCGTCTGTACCTCATCGGCAATGAAAAGCACGTTGTGTTGATGACACAAATCGAAACATTTCTTCAGATAGCCATCATCCGGAACGAAGACACCGGCTTCACCTTGAATAGGTTCAGCAATAAAAGCACAAACCTCGTCACCATAGACATCGAGAGCCTTTTTCAAAGCATCAACATCATTATAAGGGATACGAATAAAACCAGGAGTCAATGGTCCATATTGAGCATACGAGCTAGGATCGTTACTCATTGTGATCACGGTTACGGTACGACCATGGAAATTTCCCTCACAGCAGATAATCTTTATCTTATCATTAGGAATACCTTTCTTTACGGCTCCCCAACGTCTAGCCAGTTTCAAGGCTGTCTCCACACCTTCGGCACCCGTGTTCATCGGAAGGATACGGTCGTAACCGAAGTATTCGTGCATGAATTTCTCATACTCGCACAACGCATCGTTGTAAAATGCTCTTGAGGTAAGACAAAGAACATCAGCCTGATCCTTCAATGCCTTCACAATACGTGGATGACAATGGCCTTGATTTACAGCTGAATAAGAAGAGAGAAAGTCAAAATAACGCTTCCCTTCGACATCCCATACATAAATCCCTTTACCTTTATGCAAAACTACGGGCAGTGGATGATAGTTATGTGCACCGTAACGCTCTTCCAGGTCCATTAATTGCGGACTTGACAATTTTTTTTCGCACTTCTCACTCGTATTCATAATATTGATTCATTAGTTATACATTTAGCTTTTTGGCAAACCTACAAATATTCTTGCAGTTTTCATACAATCTGATTATTAAAGAATGTTAAGATTTGAATATTTTTAGAATATTTACAACGATTAAGATTGAGTAAACGACACCCCCTTTCAAAAACTCGATGTTTCTGTTCAAATACTTGATGACTGCGTAAAATCATCGAGTTTTGGAGCTGAAAAACACGAGTTTTGAAAAAATTATCTTGATGAACGATGGTTGAAAACTCAATAAAAGAAGAAGGGGCCGAAATGATATCGACCCCTTCATCAATCTTGGTATATTTTTATATAATAATCGTATCTTTAGAGTGACTTGATGTCGCCTGCTTTTTCAGGTAACAGATAACGTGTACCGGTATCCTTACCTATTTGTTCACGGAATTTTTGGTCATAACCCGGAGTTGAATATCTTCCCGGACCGATCTTGCCATCAACCGACGGTTTCATAATCTGATCGTTGTGTTTTACGGCAATCAAACGGAACAACTTGTCCCAGCGATCCATCATCTGCTTGGTATAGGCAGCAGATTTGCTTGTCAGATAGGCTTCTTTCTCACGAACAGTCAGTCCTTCCACATCTTTCAGCACTTGTTCTTGATCAGAAGCATAGAAATCCTCCAACTCTTTCTGAGCTTCACGCAAATCGCCTATCATCACACTGTATCGCGGATAAATCATATTTGCCACAAGATTCGTCATCCAGAAGGCACCGTGCTCATTAAACTCATTGCTTGGGTTGTTATCACGACGAAAAGCCTCAGGAACTTCGTTCACACAGCAATAAATAGGGACATAAGCAATCATATTTGCGTCATCACAATTGAAGTACATGATACCGCCTACGTCATCTGGCAACCATCCACGAAGCTGAGAAACAAGTGTAAAACCCGATTGCGGAGTACCAATAGCGCGTTCGCGATAATATTTCTTGCCATTTACCTCCCAGTTCATCGGTAATGGACGATAAGGAGAGCTCCAAGGACCCGCACTCATATCGGCAGTCATGTCGAGTGGCGTACCTTCGAAATGATCGCGCATATCATTCATGATGTCACGAACAGAAACCTTCTTATCTGGTTTGATATAAAGAGGCAGATGATCACAAACATCGAACTGACCATTGATATATGGCAAATACTTATCCATCTCGTCTTTGTCATAATGATGACGGAAGAAACTCCAAACGCGAGCATCCGCATAGCGAACCTTTTCAAAATCGATTGGGCAATAGGCATCACGGAAGCTGAAATCCTTATCTTTTCCGTTGAAATATCCTTTTTCGCGAGCAAAAGAAATCACATCTTTTGAATACATACAGTTATCAGGATCCTTCAATGGGAACTGACGGATGCGACAAAGGTTGGCATGAGCACTAATACAGTCGTCTGGAATGCGAACAGCCACCCAGACAGCACCTTTACGGTCTGGACCTTTTCCCATAATCTCTAAAATCCATGCCTCGTTCTTATCACAAACCGTAATACTCTCACCCGTACAGTTATATCCGTACTCTTGGAGCAGATCTGTCATTATTATGATGGCGTCACGGGCAGTAGCAGCACGTTCCAAGCCCAAGTGAATCATGGTATCATAATCCAGCAAGCCATCATTGTTTTGTAACTCTAGCCTACCGTCAAACGTTGTCTCAACAATCGAGACTTGTTTTTCATTGATGTAACCAATGACACTGTAGGTATACTCAACTTGAGGAATATAACCACGGACAGCGCCTCTTCCCCATTCTCGAATGGCAATTTTCTCGCCCGGCTCATGACGACCTCCGGCTGTGCGATACATAGAACCGGCAAAACCGTATCCATCACAGTTATATGTACATATTACGGAGCCATCAACCGAGGCTTTCTTTCCAACAATCAAGTTCGTACATGCCCACGAAGGAAGGGCAAACAATAAGGCAACCAACAATGTTGCCACAGAAACAAGTTGCTTAAAATTCATATAAACTCACAATTATTATATTAATACGTTATTCGAAGAACTGACTTATACTAACATCTTTAAGTAAAAATCAGTACCAACCGATATCATCATTGTTCTCCATATAGCGAGTCATCCCCATATCTTCCATATCATCCTCCATAGCTGGATCCCACCCACGCAGATTATCATAGGGAGATTCATAAGGTTCCAATTTTCCGTAAGGATTCTTTTTAACAGGTGGTTTCACACTCTTTTGCTCTTGGGGAATAGTTGCAGAAGAAACACTGTCAACGATATTCAAAGTATCAGGTTGCATCTTAGATAATTCTTCATTATGTTTTGCAAAGAAAGTACAACTAGTCTCTAAAATGACAAGACATAATAAAAATATTTTTTTATTCATTAGAATCATAAAAATAGATTAATAACTACGGCTGTTTACGTGTATAAGAAGCCCAAAGGTACACATCTCCCTCCACCTTTCCGTTGACCAATTCTGGTATATTATAAGAAAGGAGGAATCCGTCGTACATCTTTGGATCCTTCTGTGGAAGAACGAATGGTTTCGATACGTTTCCTTGATTGTCAATATAGGCAAAATACGGTCGGGTATAACTGCCATCGTCACGACGACTGCTGAAAACGAACCAGCGACTGTTGTTACTCCAACTATGATAACTCTCTGTATCATCGCTGTTTACCGCATCAATCGGAAGTTCTTTCACATTAACGAAATCATACATCTTTAAATCAGCATCCTTATGCCAGATAGAAAAGTTGCCATAATCGGAAAGCGTATATAAAAGGTAATGACCATCGGGTGAAACACGCGGGAACTTAGCGCTCCTTCCCTCTTTTCCCGCATTATACAACGTATCCACCTTATTTCCAACCGACTGATTTTCAGGATTAAAGTCAATACTTAACAAATTGTATTTCACTTGTCGATATTCCTCCGGCATCGGACGATTTGCCGCACTGCAGAAGAAGATTTTCTTACCATCTGCCGAGAAAGCCGGGAAGGTTTCCATTGCATTCTTCGTACTTAACAAGGTATCAGTAAAAGTTTTGCCCTCCTTCATGTCGTAGATATAGATATCCGACATACTGTCGAAGACCTCAATACGATTCGGATCGGCATAATGATAGTCCTGTTTTACATCATTGGTAGAGAAAACGAGGTATCTACCCGAAGGATCCCAGTTCATATAACGAACACCTACATTATCAGGAAGGTTGAATGTGACCTTGGAAAGGCGACCTGATTCTGCCAGATAGGTTCCTGGATGTGAGCTTCGTTGATGAAATAACATCCGTAGCGGACTGTTCATGCTGAATGTATGGCAATTCATACAATTATGATCGGTCAGCCGATTTATCAGCAAGGGTTTCTCATCGAACGACTCAAGGTCGCGCTGGTAAATTCCCATCTGATTCCATAAGCGGAAAGCAGGTGGTATCAGACGATACACCAAATGAGAATCAATCTTATCATCCTTAATAAAATAGTTAAAGGATTTGTATTGTTTCCACGCGTCTCCTATCTGACAAAAAACTGTCAGAGTTAACGAACCTTCGGCATTCGACTTCAATAAGTTACGCCACTTTTTTAAAGGAATGTTGAAAGAACCATTCTGTCCATTCAAACAAAGTTCCTGTCCGTTGCCCTGAATCAACAAACGAGTTTTCCCCTCTTGTTTGACATAGAAATTCAGCGGAGCAATATTCTGAGGAATGGTCACATCGATATAATCCGGAAAAATAGAAGGAAAAACATCCAACTTCTCCGCTTTTTCAGGCACAGATGGCGAACAAGCCACCAATTCTACTAACAGTAGAAGCCATGCACTGTATTTTATCCATTTCAACATCATACTTACTGACGCTTATAAGGGTTAAAATAATAATAATGCCAGAATGTGGCACCAAATTGCTTGTTCAAATCCATTCGATTGTTATTTCTCACCATACGGGTAAAGTCGGCAAAATCGCTGATTATCTGTTTATCGATATGTAAAGCATCCAACATCTCTGGTTCTTTGACGAATATCAAGACTGCTGCCTCTTGGAAATGCTTTGGCAAAGGCGAACAATTCGGATTATCTTTTGTCGATTCCAAGAGTTGACGCATCATATCCAAGTCCTTATCCAAAAGATAATAACATCCGGCATACTCGAAAGGAGTACGTTGATTTGATGTATCTGTAAGGTGTAATTTCAGTAATTCATCAGTCGGAATCAATGTCAGCAGGTTATCTTGCGAGTGTTGTCCTGCCACACGGTCACCAATTTCCTTGTCTTTTCGCATGGCAGCTTCATCAGTTAAGTATGTTTCATATCGTTCTGCCCATTGACGATACATCGGTAACTGTTTCAGTATCTCCAGATATTTGCCAGCCATCGACTTATCACCACGAATCAAACTAGTCTGCACCATTCTCTGCATCGCTCTCGGACTACCTTCACCTCTTCGAGCAAGTGTCTGAGCCTCGATAGCGTAACTTTCGGCGGTAGCAACGTCGCCTATCGTATAATAAACGTCACTTAGCACGATGCTTATATAATAAGTCAGGTTATAACTGACAATTAGGCCCAACGGGCCACGCTGCGGATACTCAAACAAACGATCACCCAACTGCTGTTCTTGTGATAAAGCCATGTTAACATAGTTCAGACTTACCACGCCCAAGTGCTGTCTGCCTTGATGCATATTCAAAATGGTAGACCAACGCTGTCTTTTCGTCAAATAATTCAAGCTATCCATCATTCTATTCTGCAAATCATTCTCATCAGGCATGGAGATTTTTCCCCAGAAAAGGACACCCAAGCCTAAAATCAGATAAACAGCTATGTTAACGAACTTATTCTTGATTTGAATAAAGTGCAAAGCCCATACAAGGATAGACAGAACGGCAAGCATAATGCCCAATCGAATCCATACATAGTAGATATATCCATCCGGTTGCAACAACGTGCGGAAGAAATCTTCGTCAGCAAATCCTTCGGTTAAAGGAGCCTGAAGTGCAAATCGACAGCCAATCCATCCAAGGACAAAGCTAACAACCAATACGAGTAACCCTTCTTTATATGATTTCCAAATCAACAATCCCAACAAGAAGAAGAGTAATCCGTAAATGAACACGATCTGTCCCGCAAACCAAAAGACAAACAATGCACCAAACAGTCCAAAGAGATATTTTTTCTGATAAATGATAAACACTAGACAAAGCACAATACCCATTAAAACAAAGGCATAAGTACCATCAATCAGATAATCCAATTTCAGATGTGTCTTGCACAAGGATAAAGGCAGGACTAAAGCAAGCAAGTAATTATAACCACTCGCATGGTTTTTTTGATAAAGATAATAACTACAGATGCCAACAGCTGTAACAAGTAAAGCATTTAAAAGAGCAGCGAAAAGAGAAAAGCCAAAATATTGGATAGAGAACATCCCTAACCATTGAACACATCCTCCCGGATGGGTGAAACTACTCATCAACAAGGTCCATGACGGAATGAATAACTGCATTTCTTCCTGTACATCGAACGTATATGAAGCGTAGAAAAAGAAATAGTACGATATACAGACAAAGACGACTATCCAAAAAATAAGAGACTTCCATTTCATAATGGACAAATATAGATAATTAATATTAAATAAGAAAGACTTTTTACCATATTCGACATGAGCAAACTGAACCTTCCAATAAGAAAGGAGCTGTTCTGACGAACAGCTCCTCCAAAAAGGTAAATAGGTTAACTATTTGCTATAACATGAGAAAAGGTTTAATAGCCTGGGTTCTGTTCCAACAATGGGTTAGAAGCCATGATGGAGTTATGCAATGGGAAGCGCTCAAGGTTATGATTGTTTGTAGCCTTGTGATCCCACCAATCCTCAGTAACATAAGCGTCCCAACGGATAAGGTCAGTACGACGACGAGCTTCACCCAAGAATTCGATAGACCATTCGTTCAAGAAACGATACTTATCCAAGTTTTCAGGTGTTACAGGATCTGGGTCAGCGCCTTCGAATGCACGAGCACGTACCTTATTGATCAAGTCGCAAGCGCCTTGCTTGTCACCACTACGCCATTTGCACTCAGCCAATGTATAGTAAGCTTCAGTCAGACGAATGAATACATAATCAGGATTGTACATCATCTTCACGTTGCTCTGGTCTGGACGAGGAGTAATCTTGATCAAACGAACACAAGAGTTCTCTTCTGCTGTACCAATATTGGAAACCAAATCATCAATTGTCGGATACTTAGCTGAACCAAGTTCTGAGAAACGAGCACATTGGTCAACAATTGTGATAATCTGATCACGATATTCACGAGTACCAGTTACCTTCTTATTTTCATCCAATGGGTTAACCAACTTACCTACCAAGAAAATACCTTCGTAGTTACCGTTGTCAGAATATACATAGTTCTTCTTACGGATATCTTTGTCGTTGAAACGTTGGTAAACGCCACCAAGTTTATAAGGATAAGGATTACCCTTTGGATCCAATCCAGGAATCAAAGACAAACCATTGTTACCACCGGAACCTTCCAAGTTACCTAAGTATTGGAAGTAACGATAAGGCATAGACCAAGCCCATTTCGTACCATCGGTCTGCAATTTAGCGTTTTCACTTGGAACTGACCAAATAACTTCCTTTGAACGATCGTTAAAGAAACCGAAAGTATCACGGTAATCAGCATCCAAATCATAAGCGCCATAAACACCGTTGATTACATCTTGAGCAACTTTGGCAGCTTCGCTATACATTTCCTTGCCGATATAAGCCTTAGCATTGAAATAAAGACGAAGTAACAACATTGCACCAGCAGCTTGATTGATAGAACCATTTTCCTGTGCACCAACAGTTGCTTTCTTTGGAAGGTTAGGAATACATCCAGTCAAAAGTTTTTCAACAAAGTTGAAAGTCTCTTGAGCTGTTGAACGACCCTTCACTTCTTCTTGAGTAGACTCATACAATGGCATACCACCGAATAAATCCAGACCATCAAGGTAGAAGGAAGCAACCAAAGCTGTTTGCTGTGCCAACATTGACTCACGTGTGCCACTTGGGAAACCGAGAGCGTCAAAGTCAACATCTGACAAATCCTCCAAAGCATCCCATGCCAATGCAACACCCATGGTAGGAAGACGGAAACCTTCAGCAACACGAGTCATATCGAATGTGTATTCATGATGATGGAAACGTTGGTATGTTGCACCATCGAACCAGTCAGAACCACGAGTCGGAACGATAAATTCATCAGTTCCTAATTCTTGCAATGCGAAACGGGTGTCATTATGACCTACCCACCAACGCCAGTGTGTGAACGGACGAGAGAAACGCTGCCAAACTGCATTCTGTGAACTATAGAATGTATCAGGAACAACCTGAGAATAGAAATCAGGGTCAACACTACAAGAAGTAGCTAATCCCAAAAGGCAGGCAGCACCACAAATAAGATTTAATATATTTTTCTTTTTCATAATCATACTACTTTAGAAGTTAAACTGCATACCAAATGTAAGAACGTGAGATTGTGGATAGATACTCCAAATCTTCTCTGTACCTTGATCCCAACCAGTAATATTAACTTCTGGGTTCAAACCTGAATAACCAGTGAAGGTTGCCAAGTTGTTACCTGAGAAGTACAAACGAATTCTTTCAATCATACCCTTTGTAATAGTACTCATCGGGAATGTGTAACCAACTGTGATGTTCTGAATCTTCAAGAACGTACCATCCTCCAGATAGTAGTCGCAAATCTGCTTCTCACCACGGATATGGTTGAACTTACCATAAGCATCCTTCAATACATTCAAAGAAGTACGGTTCTGGATACCATAGTACATGTTAATTGAGTTATATACATCGAAGTCAATCCAGCTGCGCAACTGAATAGATACATCCAAATTCTTCCAACGAATCTTGTTGGTCCAACCAGCGATCAATGCGGGCAGATAGTTACCTTGATAGTATTTATCTTCCTCTGATTTCTTAGAAGCTGGAATTACTTGTCCATCCTTGTCAATCAATTCGAAGTTACCATCGCTATCGAATCCAGCAAACTTCCAGATATAGAACTGACCAATCTTTGAACCTTCTTCGATACGAGCTGCATCACCCGGAGTACCCGGAGATGGGAAACCGTTACCATTATAATATGTATTGTTACCCCAGATTGTCAAAATCTTACCAGAGTTGTGAGAAAGATTCAATTCAGAGTTCCAAGTAAAGTCTTTCTTGCGGATGATGTCACCACCAATCTCAAATTCCCAACCTTTACTTTCCATAGCACCGATGTTCTGCCACTGGCTATCCTGTGTATAAGGAGGCTGAGGAACACGTACACTATACAACATGTTATCAATCTTACGACGATAAACATCGAACTTACCATAGAGGCGGTTATTGAAGAATGAGTAGTCGATACCGATATTCCATTCTTTCTTCTCTTCCCATCCTAATTCTGGGTTAACGTTCTGAGTCTTACCATAAGACATCCACCAGCCTTCACCGTTAGGAAGCATCCACATTGTATCTGAACCTAACAAGTTAGCCATGTAAGAAGAACTAAAGTCGTTGTTACCAGTTACACCGTAACCGAAACGAATCTTCAAGTCGTTGATCCATTCAACATTCTTCATGAACTCTTCATTAGAAATACGCCAACCAGCATTAACTGACCAGAAATCTCCCCAACGAGTCTTAGAAGCAAACTTAGAAGAACCTTCATGACGGATAGAAGCACCTAACAAATACTTATCTTGATATGAGTAGTTTGCACGACCGAACCAAGAGAACAAGCGCTGTGTAATATCCTTGCTTGAAGACATTGCTGCCTTACCATCTGACAAGAATGTACCTTGACCCATATCCCAATACTTGATCTTATCAACAGTAAAGTTATAGTTGGTCATGTTGAAGCCTTCACCATTTCTTTCGAAGTAAGAATAACCTGCAACTGCATTCAAGTTGTGGCCACCCTTGAACTCATGAACGTAAGTGAAATAACCTTCAGCTGTGATATTCTCAGTCTTGCTGAAACCCAAATAAGCACGACCAGTACGAGAGTTGTTCAACTCAACGCGGTGGTTCTTAGTCTGATAAGTATGATTTTCCCATTGACGGTTCTCATAACCAATAATCTGATCATATGACAAGCCCGGAATAGCCTTAACATTTAATTTCAGATTTACTTCTGGTTTGAACCACTTATCCAATCCATAATAATCACTCAAAGCAGCATCTGCGATAACGTTATAGTCGAAGTCGTCACCCAACCATACATTATAACCAGTTGGACTGCTCAGATCGTAAGCTGAACGAGTAGGGTTGTTTGCAAATCCCTGACGAATGTTAGGAGCATTGTTGTTACGAGCAGCCTGACGATAGTCAATAGCTGGACGAATTTCCAACCAATCATCGAAGAACTTGAAGTTACCATTGATACGACCGCTATAGTCAGTACGTTCATCATCGATAAGGACACCTTCACTCTTTGCATAAGAGAAAGAAACGTACAACTTAGCCCTCTGTGTACCATAGTCCATGCTGATATGATGACGTTGTGAGAAATTGTTCTTATTCAACATTTCATCCCACCAGTCAAAATTGTCACCGTAATCGATACCACCAGCGATATCACTCAAGTGTGCACGCCAACCATTACCATCAAGCAAGTCAGGCTTACCGAAAGGAGCACGGTGTGTGAACTCATTGCTGTAGTTCAATTTCAGTTTACCATTGGTATCTGAGCCACTCTTCGTTGTAATCAAGATCACACCAGAAGCAGCACGTGTACCGTAGATAGCACCTGCAGAACCGTCCTTCAAGACATCAATAGACTTGATATCTTCTTGGTTGACCGAACGGATATCACCACCAGCGAAACCATCGATAACAACCAACGGAGCACGACCGGCGTTGATAGATGTCATACCACGCAACTGGATTGTTGTTCCGGCATTGACACTACCACTGTTGTCCATAACCAAACCTGAAATTTTACCTTGCAATGCAGATGTGATATCAGCGCCGCTAACACCAGTCAACATATCCTCAGCCTTCAAAGAGGTGATAGATGAAGTGACTTGCTTCTTCTGCAAAGAACCGTAACCGACAACTACAACGTCTTGCAACATTTCGGAGTCTTCTTTCAGAACTACGCTAATACGAGACTGACGACCTACTGAAATTTCTTGAGTCTGATAACCGATGTAAGAAACTACCAGTACAGCATTTGACGGAACATTAGAGATAACTGCTTGACCGTCAAAGTCAGTTATCGAACCATTTGTAGTCCCCTTTACAAGGACATTCGCACCAATAACAGGACCTGCTTCGTCGGTTACAACAACTGTAACTGTACGACCGTTCTGTTCAACCATGTTGTTCTCATCTACTCCACTTGCTTCAGCAAATGCAGGAGAAAAAGAAAACATAGTTAATCCCAAGAAAAGCATACATGCTTTGCACGCAGCCTTCCGCCATTGAACTTCTTTTCTTTTGTCTTTCATAATTTTTGAATAAGATTCATAAAAAGTTAAGTTACACTTCAATTCACATTGCAAATTTAAATTGTTTTAACACAAATATATAGAATATTTTGTTCAAATTACAACAATTTTTGTTCAAATTATTTTTATCTGGAGCTATTATTAAATTATTTTTAT
>CAMVLL010000036.1 GCA_947168315.1 uncultured Bacteroidota bacterium
AATGAAAGTTTCTTGTCATTGTTTACCAAATAAGAGCCGAGCAAAGCGATACCCCATGCACCACCTTCACCTGCAGTTTCCATGACAGAAATAGGAGAGTTGATGGCTGCTGCAAGGATTCGTTGTCCGACACCTTTTGTTTTGAAGAGTCCGCCATGACCGGTAATTCGATCTACCTTTACGTTCTCCTCGTTGAATAGAATGTCATTACCTAACTTCAGTACGCCAACTGAGCCGTAAAGGTGTGCACGCATGAAGTTGGCCAGGTTGAACTTGTCGCTTGCTGAGCGAACAAACAACGGACGACCTTCTGCTAAACCAGTAACAGGCTCTCCTGAGATATAGTTGTATGAAATCAAGCCACCGCAATCAACATCTCCCTGAAGAGCGACATTGAAGAGTTTTTCGTAGATCTCACCCATATTTACAGGTATGCCTATCAGTTCCTGATATTCCTTGAACAACTTAACCCAAGCGTTTAGGTCTGAAGTACAGTTATTGCAATGTACCATGGCTACCGGACTTCCGTCAGGAGTTGTTACCATATCAATTACCTCGTAAGGTTTTGACAGATCCTTCTCGAGGACAATCATTGAGAACGAAGAAGTTCCAGCAGATACGTTACCTGTACGTTGCTTTACTGCATTTGTTGCCACCATTCCCGTTCCAGCATCACCTTCCGGCGGACAAAGTGGAATGCCGGCTTTCAGCTTTCCTGAAACATCCAATAGTTTCGCACCTTTCTCTGTTAAACAACCTGCATCTTCACCGGCCATTAATACTTGAGGGAGTATGTCGAGGAGTTTCCAACTGAAGCCACAAGGAGCAACCAATTTATCAAACTTGTCTACCATATCGGCAGCATAGTTCTTTGTGTCTGGGTTGATAGGTAACATTCCCGAAGCATCGCCGATGCCCAGCACTTTCTTGCCGGTCAATTGCCAGTGGATATAGCCAGCGAGTGTGGTCAGGAAGGTAATATCCTTTACGTGTTCTTCCTTATTTAATATAGCCTGATAAAGGTGAGAGATACTCCAACGCAATGGAATGTTGAATACGAACAGTTCGGACAAAGCAGCAGCAGCCTCTCCGGTGTTGGTATTTCTCCAAGTACGGAAAGGAACTAAGATCTTTTCTTCGTTGTTGAAGGCCATATAGCCGTGCATCATAGCGCTGATGCCGATGGCTGCCAGCGATTCAATCTCTGTGTCGTATTGTTTGCGAACATCTGCCTGAAGGTCGGCATAGCAATCTTGCAATCCTTTCCAAATAGCATCGATGCTATAAGTCCAGAGACCGTTCTCCAGTTGGTTTTCCCATTCGTGAGCACCTTGAGCGATTGGCTTGTTCTCCTGATCAATCATAACCGCTTTGATGCGGGTTGAACCAAACTCGATACCCAGAATGGCTTTTCCTTCTTTTATCGTTGTTCTTGCATCCATACTCATTACTTCAGTGCTTTATTCAACATGTAATAAACCTCGTTGAAACGTATCTCATGCAAGAATTTGTTGATCTCCGTATCTTTATTGATATGAAGCATCTCGATTCCGGCAATCATTGCATAGTCTTCCCAGAACTCAGGAGTGATATCGTATGAGAAACAGCTGTGGTGTGTACCACCTGCAAGAATCCAAGCGCCTGCACCAATCTCGAGGTTCGGTTGTGGAATCCAAAGAGCTGAAGCAACCGGTAACATTGGCAGTGGTTTCGGTTTGATACATTGAACATCGTTTACGATCAAACGGAAGCGGTTACCCATATCAACGATGGTAGCTGTTACACCAGGACCTTCCTTTGAAGTGAATACCAAACGGGCAGTCGGAGTCTTACGGATACCGATACCCAGGAAGTGAACTTCAAGACGTGGTTTCTTAGCAGCAATTAACGGACAGATCTCCAGCATGTGAGCTTGCAGAATTGAACTGTTCTCACCATCGAAATTCAAGGTGTAGTCCTCTAAGAATGAGCATCCACCTTCCATACCTTGTGTCATGAACCACAATGTACGATAAAGAGCAGCCGACTTCCAGTCACCTTCTGCACCGAATCCATAACCTTCTGCCATCAGACGTTGTGATGCAAGACCTGGAATCTGGTCAAATCCATGACCGATGTCCTCAACATTCACAGCACCTAAGTCATCGAAGTTTGTGGTAAAACCTTTGGCACCTTTTTCCTTCAAGACAGCACGAAGAGTCAACTCAGCCTTAGCAGAGTTCCACACCTTCTTATAAGCAACAGTACGTTTGTCTTCCATCTCGGCATCGTGGTCATACAGACGGAAATATTCTTCTACCAATGCGTCAACATCTTCTTTCTGGATAGCATCGAAGTATGGCAATACCTCGCTGAAAGGCATATAGTCAACGTGATAACCAAGAACTTGTTCAGCAGCTACCTTGTCACCATCGGTAACGGCAACATTGTTCATCTGATCACCGAAACGTAAGATCAGCATGTCATGAGAGTCAGCCCAAGCAGCGGCTACTCTTGCCCAAACGGCGATTTTCTTCTGTGCAGATTTATCTTTCCAGTAGCCTACGACAACTTTGCGTGGAATACGAAGACGAGCACAGATATGACCGAATTCACGGTCACCGTGAGCACTTTGGTTCAAGTTCATGAAGTCCATGTCCATAGTGTCCCAAGGAATCTCTTCATTGAACTGAGTATGGAAGTGAAGCAATGGTTTTTTCAACTGTTGTAAACCGTGAATCCACATCTTTGCAGGAGAGAATGTGTGCATCCATGTAATTACACCAATACATTTATCACTGTTATTGGCTCCTTTCATGACAGCTTCGACTTCTTTCGAACTATTTGCAGTACCTTTATATACAATCTTAACTGGAATGTTTCCACTTTCGTTCAATCCAGCAACCATTTTCTTTGAGTGACCGTCAACAGCTACGACAGCGTCACCACCATAAAGCAACTGTGCACCAGTTACCCACCAAATCTCATAATTCTCAAATACGTTTGACATAGTTTTATGTTTTAAGAGTTAATTATTTTTTCTTCTTTTGTCCATAGTAAGCGTTCGGCCCGTGCTTCCGACTGAAATGTTTTTCAATCAGATACGGATTCATGGTTAAGTTTGGGTTTACGGCATAGGCGATGCTGGCCATCTTTGCCACTTGTTCCATTACAACGGCATTGTAAACGGCTTCATCAGCATCCTTACCCCAAGAGAACGGTCCATGGTTCTTGACCAATACGCCTGGAGTGTGAACCGGATTGATTCCTTCGAAACGTTTCACAATTACGTTACCTGTTTCCAGCTCATACTGCCCTTTAACTTCTTCTTCCGTCATATCGGCGGTACAAGGGATTGCATCGTGGAAATAGTCGGCATGTGTCGTTCCAATGTTTGGAATGTCGCATCCTGCCTGTGCCCAAGCTGTTGCATAGGTAGAGTGTGTATGAACCACACCACCTATTTCAGGAAATGCCTTATATAATATAAGGTGTGTCGGAGTGTCGGATGAAGGACGAAGATCTCCTTCTACGATGTTTCCGTCCAAATCGACTACTACCATATCTTCAGCCTTCATAGTCTCATAGGAAACGCCGCTGGGTTTGATCACAACCAATCCACTCTCACGGTCAATGCCAGAGACATTTCCCCAAGTGAAGATGACCAGACCGTGTTTCACAAGGTCCATATTGGCTTTATATACTTTTTCTTTTAATGATTCAAGCATAGATAATTACAATTTAAATTTAGAGTCTTTATTATAGACGGTATTATTGAACTTATACAGATATGCCTTCCTACGTGTTGTGTCCTTGCTCTTCAAACCGGTCTCTTCAATAAAGTTCATTTCCTTGACTCGCTTTCGGAAGTTCCGTTTGTCGAGCGTCTCGCCATAGATAGCCTCGTACAGACTTTGCAGTTGTGGCAAGGTGAACAATTCCGGTAGGAGGTTGAAGCCTATCGGACTGTTGGATGCTTTAATACGCATCTGATGCAGTGCTTGCTTCACCATTTCGGCATGGTCGAAAATCAGTCCTGGCAGTTCGTTGATGTTTATCCAGAACGCATTGTTCTTCCTTACCAGTTCGCGGTTATAATCATTGATATTGATTAATGCATAGAAAGCGACTGAAATCACTCTTTCACCAGGGTCCCGATTCACTTCTCCGAAGGCAGCGACTTGTTCCATATATACGTCCTCCAGTCCGGTAAGTTCTTTCAGCACCCTTTTGGCTGCATTGTTCACACTCTCTTCGTCCTTTACGAAACCTCCCATCAAGGACCATTCTCCCATAGCAGGCTCGAAATTTCGTTTTAGAAGGAGGAGTTTGAGTTCTCCTCCATCAAAACCGAAAATAATACAGTCTACAGAAACATAAAATTTGGTATTTTTTATGTAATAATCTGTCATATCTTATTTACCAGAAATAACAATAGAAGCAAGCGCAGAGGATGATAACACCGAGTGAAGCCACGATGTCCCAAATGCCCCAGCTCTCGCGGATTTGCTTGCGGTAATCACCTGTAAAGGTAATAGCCTCCACTTGTGCTTGTGATGGTTTCGGAGTAAAGAAACTGATTATTACCATCATAACAATGATAAATACCAATAACCAGCACTCGAAGATCAGCCAGTTAGTCTGCCAGAACCAAGTTGTGTTCTCCCAGAACCAGCCGTCCATCACTGCCTTGCCTGAATCAGTGATAACGTTTGTCGCCAGACGAACCATACCGATAAGGAAGCCACCGATCAAGCCCCATTCACCAGCCTTAGGAGTGATCTTCTTAGAGAAGATACCGAGTGTGAAGACTGCTACCATTGCCGGAGCAATCAGTGATTGGATATCTTGCAGATAACTATAGAGGTTGCCCATACCCATCATGATAGGCATCCAAGCCAAGCCGAGCAATACGACAACAACAGTTGCGATACGTCCAACGAGTACGTAATGTGCTTCGCTCATACCTTTCTTCATCGGTTTGTAGAAATCCTCTGTGAAAAGGGTAGCACAACTATTGAAGAAGGCAGCCAATGAAGCTACAAGCGCACAGATAAAACCAATGGTTACGATACCCTTGATACCGGCAGGAAGAATGTTCTTCACCATCATCGCAAAGGCACCATCAGTATCGTGTGTATTGGTGATGTCCATTGCGATACCGCTACCAGTCTTTAAAGATAATGCATATGCTACCATACCTGGAATCAAAAACATGAATACAGGTAACAATTTGAAATAACCGGCAGCGATAGTTCCACGACGAGCACGTTTCATTACTACAGCATTGTCTTCACCTTTTGTCTGACCGAGTACACGTTGTACGATGTGTTGGTCAGTACACCAGTACCAGAAACCGATGATACAAGCACCGAAGAAAACTGCAAATCCTGGGAATTGTGGATACATCGGATCGGCCGGATCGGTGTGGAACATGTGTGTTGTTCCAAAACCGTTGTGAGCTTCTTTACAGACTGCCATCATATTTTGCCAACCGGTAGAAATACTTCCGTCACCCAACATACTTAATCCAAGGAACAGTACGAGGAATGAACCAATAATCAGGATAGGTGTTTGAATAGCCGAAAGTGTCATTACGCCTTTCATACCGCCGAAAACAGTGAAGATGGCTGTGATAAGGATCAAACCAATCGCACCGTACCAGAAAGGAAGCCCCAACAAGTACTCAAAAAAGATACCACCGGTAAAGGCTGTTACGCTAACCTTGGTGAGCACATAAGCCACCAACGTGATAATACTCAGCCAAGAGCCCGTACGTGGAGTGTAACGGAACTTCAAAAAGTCGGGCATCGTAATAATCTTACCCAACTTGTTATTCAACAATTGATAGAACGGAACGAAGAGCCAGCCGAGGATCAGAATCATCCAGCCTTGCATCTCCCAGTGTGCCATACCAACGCCGTCCTTAGCTCCGGTTCCAGCCAAACCAACCAAATGCTCGGAACCGATATTTGCAGCAAAGATCGCAGCACCGATGATATACCATGGTTCGCCTTTACCAAATAGGTAGTCCTGGCTGTCTGCACCTTTCATTTTCTCTTTATCTTTCTTGATGGAACGGTACACCGCCCATACAATAGCCATGACTCCGACAGCAAGTACTGCCCAGTCAAGCCAAAGGAATTCATTTGAATGCCAATTCATAAAGTTTTTTGTTTTTATTTATAATCAATTATTTGTTTTTCTTCCACAATTTGGTCATATCCTCCAGCGTCTTGCCTTTTGTCTCGGGAACCAGCTTCCAAACAAACAATGCAGCCACCACGCAGATGATGCCATAGAGTCCGTAAGTGAACCAATGTCCGAAATCATCGCCCTCAGTGAGGTGCATATTGAACATCGGCACGAAGGAAGATGAGACGATAAAGTTAAAAATCCATTGGAAAGCAACGGCAATGGCTACTGCAGCACCACGAATTGTGTTCGGGAAGATCTCGGCGATAAGAACCCAGCAGATCGGTCCCCATGAGAACATGAACGATGCTGAATAGATCATGATGCTTATTGAAGTAAATACCCCAAGACCGGCGTGGCCGAATGTTGTTGCCACACCAAAAGCACCGATAGCCATTCCTATTGAACCACAGATAAGCAGAGGTTTACGCCCGATTTTCTCAACAGTGAAGATTGCCACCAGGGTAAAGAGGATATTTATGATACCCATGACTACGGTTATCACCATCGGATTTTGCATTCCCATATCTCCGAAGATTCGAGGAGCGTAATAAAGGACAGCATTGATACCTACAATCTGTTGGAATACCGAGAGCATGATACCGATAAAGATGCACATCCATCCGTATGTCATCAGTCGTTCGGTCTTTACAACCATTGTATCTTTGATTTCCTGAAGGATTTGTGAAGCTTTCGTAGAACCATTGATCTTTGATAGAATGTTCAACGCCTTTTCATTGTGCCCAATCGAAACGAGATAACGAGGAGTCTCAGGAACGAAGCAGATCAGCAGAGCGAAGATTCCTGCCGGTATGGCCTCACTTCCGAACATATATCGCCAGCCTGTTGTCACAGTCCATTGTGCATCTGGACTGATGGCAGCCATTCCTTTGCCCATCTCCTCCACAAGTGGCTGTACATGACTGCCAAGGATGAAGAAGTTGACGAAGTAAACGACCAACTGACCGAAGATGATGGCAAACTGGTTCCAGGATACGAGCATACCACGTTTATTCGATGGCGCAACTTCTCCGATGTACATCGGACAGATGGCAGAAGCCAGTCCGACACCAATACCACCGATAATACGGTAGATGTTGAACATGACAAGCAACGAGAAGGTCGGTACACCGTAGTCGAAGAACAAGAACTCCGGCTTCATGCTTCCCAATGCTGAAACGAAAAACAGCACGCCAGCTATAAAGAGAGAGCGTTTACGCCCAAGATTTGTTGCCAAGAAACCAGATAATGCCGATCCGATGATACAGCCAATCAAAGCAGATGCAGAGGTAAACCCGTGCCAACCATCGGTATAGGTGAAGTCCTTTGCATTCATGAAAAAGGCTTGTAACCCCTTTTCTGCACCGGAGATGACAGCCGTATCGTAACCGAACAGGAGTCCGCCCAACACTGCTACCAATACGATGCTGAAAAGATAGCCTTTATTTCCTTTATTTATATTACTCATTGTCGTGAGGAGTTAATCGTTTCACTCCAATTATTTCTCAACGCCGAATTTGAAAATACAATGGCTGTGGTACGTTTGTCCCGGCTCTAAGATAGCGGTCGGCCATTGTGGCTTGTTAGGAGTATCAGGATATTTCTGTGTCTCCAGACAAACAGCTGCACGTCGTGGATAAGTCACGCCATATTTACCTTTTACGGTATTGTCGAGGAAGTTACCAGTATAGACTTGGATTCCCGGTTCGTTGGTATAAACTTCCAGAGAAATGCCAGTTACAGGGCTAACTAATTTAGCTGCTACCTGCGTGTCATCGCCCTTCGTATTCAAAACGAAGTTGTGGTCAACACCTTTTCCAAACTTAATCTGTTCATTGTCGTCAGCTGTTACACGGTCGGTCAAAGGAGCAGGTGTACGGAAATCGAATGGAGTTCCTTCAACAGGCATCATTTCACCGGTTGTCATGAAGGTAGCATCGATAGGAGTAATGCTGTCAGCGTTGACATAAAGGATATTATCCATGGTTGCTTCAGCAGGATTTGCATTTAAGTTGAAGTAAGAGTGATTAGTCATGTTAATCACCGTCTTCTTGTCGGTTGTAGCCGTATAGTCGATATCGATGGCATTGTCATCTGTCAACGTATAAACTACCTTTGCGTTTACTGTTCCAGGGAAATTGTTGTCACCGTCAGGAGAAGTGAGAGTCAATGTCAACTTGTTATCACCTTCCTGTACGGCATCGAAGGTAGCATATTGCCATCCTTTCGGACCACCGTGTAAGGTGTGTAAGTCGTTGTTAATCGGCAATTGAATTGTTTCTCCGTCAATGGTGATCTTTCCGTAACCAATACGGTTGGCGTAACGACCGATCAAAGCACCAAAATCACTTGGAATAGTCTGATAGTCTTTTACATTGTCAAAGCCCAGAACAACATCTTTCATGTCACCGTTCTTATCAGGAACCAATAACGTAACGATACGACCGCCAAAGTTTGTGATGCAAACTTCTACACCATTGTCGTTTTTCAGCGTATACAAGGCAGTTGACTTACCATTTTCTGTCGTTGCTACAAAGTTTTCAGGGTTTAAACCTGATTGTGTCAGTACTTCCTTCTTCTGTTGAGGAGTACATGCGCTCAGCATGGCCAATGCCAAACTGGCAACAAATAAAATTCTTTTCATATACATTAGTTTTAAATAATTGAATCTTTCAACATGAATGTGTAAAATTACAAACTATTTCGCTGATTGATACGGTTTAATATATGTTCTGCAACATAAAGGTGTAAAAAGTACACTTTATACTTTTCTTTCTCTTTTTAATTTCGTTGAGATGAGTTTCAAACTAAGAAGAAAAATGGATAAACATCAACGGCTTTACGGTTAGAAACGGATGACAGAACCATATTTGGAATAAAAAAAGAACCAGCCTTCATGAAGACTGGTTCTTTTTAAATGTTTGTTCGATAATTAGACAAGCTTGCGTGAGCCGTCGCTAATCACTACGTCGTAAACCTTCGGGCTGCGACCGAATTTAGCTTTGTATCTTTCCTTAGCAGTAGTGATGAATGTTTCATACAACTCGTTCTTTACCAAGTTGATTGTACATCCACCAAATCCACCACCCATAACTCTTGAACCAGTAACGCCGCAATCGAATGCAACATCGTTCAAAAAGTCAAGTTCTTCACAGCTAACTTCATACAGTTTGCTCAATCCATGGTGAGTCTCATACATCTTGTTACCTACTGTTTCGTAATCGCCTTTCTCCAGAGCATCACAAACGTCCAATACGCGTTGGATCTCTTCGATAACATATTCAGCACGCATGAAATCCTCTTTGCTGACAACGTTCTTTACTTCGATAAGCATATCCATTGTGCAGTCGCGCAGGAATTCAACGTCCTCATGATTCTTCTTGATGGCAGCAACCACGTTTTCACAGCTTTGACGACGTTTGTTGTATGCAGAAGAAGCCAGCTCATGTTTAACGACTGAGTCAACCAAAACCAGGCGATAGCCATCTGGTTTGAATGGGAAATACTGATATTCCAGTGAACGGCAATCCAGACGGATCAAGCTGTTAGCCTTACCGAATACGGAAGCGAACTGGTCCATGATACCGCATTTCACGCCGCAATAGTTGTGCTCTGTTGCCTGACCAACCTTTGCAAGTTCGAACTTATCGATCTTACCTTCACCGAAAAGTTCGTTAAGCGCGAAAGCATATGTGCTTTCCAAGGCAGCGGAAGAAGACATACCAGCACCGAGAGGTACATCACCTGCAAAAGCAGTATTGAATCCTTTCACGTCAACGCCACGTTTGATCATTTCGCGGCAAACGCCAAAGATATATCTTGCCCAACTAGCCTTAGGAGCATCTTCTTCGTTTAAACCGAACTCAACGTAGTCCTTTAAGTCGATTGAATATGCACAGACTTTATCTTTTCCATTTGGCTTGATCTCAGCCATGATTCCTTTGTCAACTGCACCTGGGAATACAAAACCACCATTGTAGTCAGTATGTTCACCAATCAGGTTAATACGGCCGGGAGATGCATAAACGGATCCCGTGGTTCCGTCGAAGTGCTTAATGAAGCGGCTTCTTACAAATTCTATGTCCATGGTTTTAAAGTATTATAGGGTTAAATATTAAGGTTAATCAATCTTGATATCCTTGTTAACATTCTTGCTACCGATAGCTGCATAATAAAGCATATAAGCAAGACCGAGCAAGATAACAATATAACTGAACATATAAGTAGATGCGTCAGCAATGAAGTTCTGGATTAATGGCAATATACCACCACCGACAACAAGCATCATAAAGATACCTGAAGCAGCTTCAGTATATTTACCCAATCCTTCTACTGCCAAGTTAAAGATAGATCCCCACATGATTGATGTACAGATACCACAGAGAACCAACAAAAGTGCAGCAATAGGAACTTTAACCATTTCAAAAGATGAACCGGTAAATACAGGCATTGATACACGGGTCTCTACAGATGAGAACATTGCGCACAATACTAAGACGATTCCGATTGTACAAGCAGCAATCATCAAAGTCTTACTTGAGATCTTTCCTCCTAAAACACTACCGAAAACGAAACGACCACAAAGCATCAGGAACCAATATGTACCTGCAACGAAACCTCCAATAGTAGCTGCTGTAACAGGATCCAAACCAGCACCCTTACCTGTTGTATCAGCCAAGAAGAAATTCAATGTTCCAGGGATACCAACCTCAACACCTACATAAACGAAGATGGCGATAGCTCCTAAAACGAAGTGGCGGAAATGCCATGGGCTGGATTCGTAAACCAGATTGTCTGCTTTCTTTTGAGGATCTGCAATAGGAATAAAAGATAAAATGATAAATGCTGCAGCAAATACTGCCATTGCGATAAACAATACCAGGTTAACGTCCGTGATAGCCGTATCTTTTGTAACTTCACCGATTAATGCACCAACGAACATCGGAGTGATTGTACCTGTGAGTGAGTTGAATGTACCACCAAATTGGATGTATTGGTTTCCTTTCTTACCACCACCACCAAGGAGGTTCAACATTGGGTTTACAACGGTATTCAACATACATACACTGAAACCGCAAACAAATGCGCCCAATAAATAAACGAAGAAGTTAGCAGGTAATGTACCAATTGTTGCTCCAACACCTACAAGACCAGAAAGGTACTGTATGAAAACGCCGATGAAGCCCACTGCAATAGCAATTAAAGCTGTTTTCTTGTAACCAACTTTCGTTAAAAGCTTACCTGCAGGGATACCCATGAATAAGTATGCTAGGAAGTTCATCATATTTCCCATCATACCCCAAGTACTTGAACCTTCAATACCTGGCTGGTTTTTCCAAATAACGCCAATAGGAGCGGCCAAATTAGTAACGAATGCAATCATTCCGAAGAGGAAAATCATCGTAATAATGGCGATGATATTTCCATTTTTCTGTTGTTGTGACATAACTTTAAAAATTTAAATTGTTTTTATTTTTTTATTTCTCGATTCCGAATTTGTAGATAGTTGTTTGCTTGTATTCCTCGCCCGGATTCAAGACACAAGAAGGATAGTGTCCCTTGTTTGGTGTGTCGGGGAAGTGCTGAGCTTCGAAGCAAATAGCACTGCGTGCTGGGAACGTTGCTCCGTGCCATCCAGCAAAACCATTATGCCAGTTGGATGTATAGACCTGAACACCTGGCTCTGTGGTATAGACTTCCATACTACGACCGCTGATAGGTTCAACACACTTTGCTGCGAAAGTGAGGGCACCAGCTTCACGCTTATTCAATACGAAACAGTGGTCATAACCAGCGCCAAAAGCTAATTGTTGGAATTTGTCATTGATACGGCAACCTACAGTGTGCGGATTACGGAAGTCGAACGGCGTACCTTCAACTTCTGCTACTTGTCCAAAAGGAATAGACGTGTCGTCAATAGGAAGATAGTAATCTGCATTGATGGTGACAATGTTATTGTCGATGGTTGCTGTTGGGTTGGCTAGGCCTGAGAGACTGAAGAAACCGTGATGTGTCAAGTTGACGATGGTTTTCTTGTCGGTAGTAGCCGAATACTTGATGATAAACTCATTGTCATCACTCCATTGATAAACTACATGGATGTCCAAGTTGCCAGGGAATCCTTCCTCACCATCGGCTGAGAGATAGTGCAGATGAAGTGTCTGTTCGTCTGTTTGCTCAGCATCCCAAACACGTGCGTGGAAACCTGTCGGACCACCGTGCAAGTGGTTTGGACCATTGTTAATAACCAACTGATATTCCTTACCGTCCAACAAAAATTTGCCAAGGGCAATTCTGTTTCCGTAACGACCGATGAGGGTGCTCAGGAACGGTTCGTGACTGTTTACTACATGATCTATTGAATCGTGGCCCTGGATAACATTGGCAAAAACACCATTTTTGTCGGGCACCATGATGGCGCAAATAGCTCCACCGTAATTTGTTGCTGCTAATTCAGCACCACTTTTGTTTTTCAGGATGAAGAGATCTGTTTGTTTCCCTTGGATTTCTTTCTGGAAATCAGCTTTCTTTAAGCCACACAGATACTCGTTTGGGGTAGATGTGTTTATCATGATGATTAAATCTTTTTGTTTTAGATACAAATCTATTGCAAATAAAAAGATTTAATTCGATTTTCCCAAACATTTCGGAGAAAACTGCAACTATGAAATGTGAAATTTTAATAAATCTGCTATGATATAGCAACTTCCACCGACATAGATAAAGTCGTCGGGAGAAGCAGCCTTTTTAGCAGCCTCCAAAGCCGTATGCACATCGGGATAGGCTTGACCTTTCAGCCCGACTTTGCCTGCAAGTGCCTGTAACTCCTGTTCTGGCAAAGCTCTTTGTACGGAAGCACGGGTGAAATAAAAGATAGCATCTTTGGGTAATAGGGAAAGGACACCACTGATGTCCTTATCATTTACCATCCCAAAGACAATGTGTAATTGTTTATAGGATACTTCTTGTAATTGTTCTGTAATATATTCGAATCCTCCTACGTTATGTCCGGCATCGCAGACAATCGTCGGTTTATCTCCAAGCTTTTGCCATCTTCCCATCAGTCCTGTCGACTCGCAGACATGGGAAAAACCATAACGAACGGATGCTTCATCAAGGAGGTAACCTAACGACTTAAGAACACTGACCGCAGATAGGATTGTGTTCGAATTTTTTATCTGATAAATGCCGCTTAGCTCTCCTTCCAATTGAGGGTATTCCTTTGTGTCATAAACGAACTGTCCTTCGTCGTTGATTCGATAGCCTGTAATATGCTGTTCTTCCTCTGCAAAATGTATTGGAGCATTCTCCAGACGTGCTTTATCTAGGAATACTTTCTTTGTTTCTTCCGTTGTCTCACCGATAACAACTGGAGTGTATGGCTTGATTATGCCCGCTTTTTCAGATGCAATCTTTGTCAATGTATCACCGAGAAACTGGGTGTGGTCGAAACTGATATTTGTAATGATACTTAAATCAGGTTGAATGATGTTTGTGCAGTCTAATCTGCCGCCCATACCCACTTCAATGATGGCAATATCGACTTGTTCCTGAGCAAAAAAATGAAAAGCCATTGCGGTTGTCAATTCAAAGAACGACGGATGCAAAGGCTCAAAAAAAGTTTTGTGTTGCTCCACAAAGTCGATGACAAATTGTTGAGGGACAGGTACTCCGTTGATACGGATTCTCTCCCTGAAATCAATGAGGTGAGGAGAGGTGAAAAGACCGGTTTTGTACCCTGCTGCTTGAAAAATAGCGGCCAAGGTATGCGAACACGATCCTTTACCATTCGTTCCTGCCACATGAATTGTATGAAACAAACGATGTGGATGGTTGAAGTACTTATCCAGTAGATAAGTATTTCCCAATCCCTCTTTATAGCCATCCTTTCCCACTTGTTGGAAAGAGGGTGCACTATTGAAGAGATATGCTACCGTTTGTTCATAGTTCATCATGCTCACTGCTTGTTAAAGAAGTTCTTGAATTTGCTAAACAGCTTGTCTTTGATGGATGTATTAGGCTGGAAATTCTCGGAGTCTTGCAACTTTTCCAAAGCATTCTTCTCATCCTTATTCAGCGTTTCAGGGATGTAAACAGAGATGTTGACGAGTAAATCACCGACACCCGTACTTGATCCGTAGCTGTTGATGATAGGAAGTCCTTTTCCTCTTAACCGTAATACTTTGCCAGGTTGTGTTCCAGGCTCAATTTTAACTTTGGCTTTCCCGTCGATGGTAGGTATTTCCACCGAACCACCTAATGCCGCCGTTGGGAAGCTTAGGAGCAAATTGTATATCAAGTCTTCTTGATCACGTATTAAATCTGGATGGCGTTCCTCATCGATGACTACCAACAAATCGCCTGGGACACCGTTATGCTTTGCCGCATTACCTTTTCCGTTGATGGTGACTTGCATTCCTTCAGCAACACCTGCAGGAATCTTTACCTCTACCACTTCTTCTCCGTAAACGATACCCTCGCCACCACAGTGCTTACACTTGTTTTTGATGATCTTACCTTCACCGCCACATTGTGGACAAGCTGTTTGTGTCTGGATGGTCCCAAAAATACTCTGTTGCGTACGGGTGACTGTTCCGGTTCCATGACAAGTCGGACATGTTTCCATGCCACTACCGCCTTCTGCACCTGTTCCATGACAGTGCGAACAAGTCACATATTTTTTCAGTTTGAATTTCTTTTGGACTCCAGTTGAGATTTCCTTCAGATTCAGCTTGACTTTTACACGCAAATCCGAACCTCTGAATTTCCGTTGGGATGCTCCAGAGCGGCTGCCGCCAAAGCCGAAACCGCCGAAACCGCCTCGTCCACCGAAGATATCTCCAAACATCGAGAAGATATCATCCATAGACATACCTTCACCACCGAAACCGCCAAAGTCACCAGCGCCGTTCAATCCTTCATGTCCGAACTGGTCATAGCGTTGGCGCTTATCCGGATTGCTCAGGACTTCGTAAGCCTCGGCTGCTTCCTTGAATTTTTCTTCGGCCTCCTTATCGCCAGGATTCTTATCCGGGTGATATTGGATGGCTTTTTTCCGATAAGCCTTTTTTATTTCATCAGCACTGGCGTCTTTTTGAACGCCCAACACTTCATAATAATCTCTCTTTGCCATAATTATTGTCCTACTGCCACTTTAGCGTGACGAATCACTTTCTCATTCAACATATAACCTGTCTGTACACAGTCTATAATCTTGCCCTTCATTTCTTCGGATGGAGCGGGGATCATAGCGATAGCTTCACAATAGTCCGTGTTGAATTCTTGATTTTCTGTTTCGATTTTCTTGACTCCTAATTGCTCAAGTATTTTAATGAACTTATTGTAAATGAGCTCAACACCCTCTAAAGCAGGACGAAGCTCATCCGATTTGTCCATATTCGACATGGCTCTTTCCATATCATCCAACACGGGAAGAATGGCTTTGATGGCAGATTCACTGCCATTATGAATTATTTCTGCTTTTTCTTTTGCCGTACGTTTGCGATAGTTGTCGAACTCAGCCGACAGACGAATGTACTTATTCGTTTGTTCTTCGATGGTTTGATTGGCACTTGCCAATTGCTCCATGAGTTTTTCTTCGTTTGTAGGTTCGTCAGTAGGTGATTCTGCAGCAGATTCATTTGCAGGCTCTTCCTGTTGTGGTTGCTCGTTTTGTGGAGTTTCTACTTCATTTGCCTTTTCTTCTGCGTTCACCTCTTCTTGTTTTTTTTCTTTGTCCTCTTTCATATCGTATTGATGTCTTTTATTTCTTTTGTTCTTTTTCATGATAAAAAGTTTTATACTTACTCTACAAATAATATGCCTATGTGCATAATCCGTGCAAAAATAGGTAAAATCTGCCAGAGTGTCACATGGCTTTGCAGGAAAAAATGTATCTTTGCAACCTAATTTTGAAAATACGCTTATCATGATCACAGTATCGAATCTCGCAATCCAATTTGGAAAAAGAATTTTATATAAAGACGTAAACCTGAATTTTACGAATGGAAACATCTATGGGGTTATCGGTGCCAATGGTGCAGGAAAGTCAACTTTCTTGAAGGCTATCTCTGGTGAACTGGAGCCTGCAAAAGGCACGGTGACGATGGGGCCAGGCGAACGACTCTCTGTGTTAAGTCAGGATCACTTCAAGTGGGATCAATTTACCGTTCTAGATACCGTTCTGATGGGGCATTCCGTCTTATGGGACGTAATGAAAAAACGTGATGCGCTTTATTCCAAACCAGACTTCTCGGATGAGGATGGCATTGAGGTGGCACATCTGGAGACACAGTTTGCGGAACTGGGAGGATATAATGCTGAAAGTGATGCAGCTTCATTGTTAAGTAACTTGGGAGTTAAGGAATCCAAGCATCATCTTCTGATGGCTCAGCTGGGTGGTAAGGAGAAAGTTCGTGTAATGTTGGCTCAGGCTTTATTTGGCAATCCGGAGAACTTGTTGCTTGATGAGCCGACCAACGATTTGGACTTAGATACTGTATCTTGGCTGGAGGAGTTCTTGTCAAATTATGAGCATACGGTATTGGTCGTAAGTCACGATCGACATTTCCTGGATGCAGTTTCTACTCATACCGTCGATATTGATTATGGAAGTGTAAATTTATTTGCCGGTAACTATAGTTTTTGGTATGAGTCCAGTCAGCTGGCTCTCCGTCAGTTGCAGAATCAGAAGGCCAAAATGGAAGAGAAACGGAAAGAACTGGAAGAGTTTATTCGTCGGTTTAGTGCTAATGTGGCGAAGAGTAAACAGACTACCAGTCGTAAGAAGATGCTGGAGAAGTTGAATATCGCTGATATCCGTCCATCATCACGTCGTTATCCCGGAATCATTTTCAGTATGGAACGCGAGCCGGGCAACCAGATTCTGGAAGTATCCGGACTTCGTGCCGTCACTGAGGAAGGAGAGGTGTTATTCGACAATGTGAATTTCGTTGTTGAGAAAGGCGACAAAATTGTCTTCCTGAGCCATGATCCGCGTGCCATGACAGCTTTATTCGAAATTATTAATGGCAATCGAAAAGCCGATGCAGGGACCTATAACTGGGGCATTACAATCACGACTGCTTATTTGCCGTTGGACAATACCGCTTTCTTCGAGAAAGATATGAACTTGGTAGAATGGTTGAACCAGTACAGTTCGGAGAATGAGGTGCAGATGAAGTCATACTTAGGAAGGATGTTGTTCTCTGGCGAGGAAGTTCTGAAGAAAGTGAAGGTTCTCTCAGGAGGTGAGAAGATGCGTTGTATGATTGCCCGCATGCAATTGAAGAATGCTAACTGTTTGATTCTCGACACTCCAACAAATCATTTGGATTTGGAGTCTATTCAAGCTTTCAATAATAATCTGAAAGGATTCAAAGGCAATATCCTTTTCTCTTCTCACGACCATGAGTTCATTCAGACTGTAGCGAACCGCATTATAGAGCTAACGCCCAACGGTATTATCGATAAGATGATGGAATACGATGATTACATCAGTTCTGAACATATTGCAGAGTTGAAGAGCAAACTGTATGAGGAATAACAGAATTAAAAACTAGTCTTCCCCATAATAATGTGTATTCAAGTTTCGTCATTGTGTTTTTTGTTTCAATCTTCGAGTTTTTACCTTGATTTGTCGAGTTTTTGAAGCAGAAAATCAAGTTCTTGAAACCAAATGTCGAGTTTTTGAAGGGGGTAATAATTAGATGTGACCATGTGATTTCAAATTTGTTTGAGAAAGGTGAAAAGATATATGAGAATAGTGTTTCGTTAGTTAATAAAATCGCAACTTAGTAAAAAATATCTACGTCATATCAAACAGGCATTTTCGCCCTGGTGAAGGATAAGGGTTCACCTTTACATTTTTATTAGTATTGATAATGAATAAGTTACGAGGTCGGTGAAGGTGAAGGATGTTTTTTAATTTCCCTTAGTAGAGGATTTGTTAATTCATTAAGTTAATGAAGTAGAAGTGTTAAACTAACTATTTCTTTTTATAGCTATTCTATTTCAAATTAAAATGTACGTTCCAAAGCATTCTGATTTGATGTCCGAATAGTGACTTTTTAATGCTTTAGAACGTACATCAACACTGAATGAATTTTGTTTCCTCCTATCTCATTCCGGCATCATGACGATACCAATCTTTTTCTTGCCATCCATTTTGATGATGATTGGTTTCTCGAAATGAACGTGCCGCAGAAACTCGGTTTCTTCTACTGCAGGTTGTGCATCGAGCCATGCTTGATTGAACAATCCATCATGTCGGAAGGTGTTTATGGTATAGTAACCAACGCCAAAGGATGTTAGGTTTTGGAAGAAATGGGTTCCTTGACTTGGGTCTACACGATAGTTGCTCAAACCGGACTCTACGATGACACGTGCAGAAGAGATATGCGACCATTTCACAGGAATACCTAACCAGGAATCACTGCTTCCCCAACGGCCTGGTCCAACTAAAACATAATGTTTCTGTTGGTCGGCAAACTGGCGGTTCAAACGTTCTACTTCGTATGAGATGGCAGGATTGTTGGCTGCAGAATAATTGGCCGTCTTGACATAGATAATATCATAAACATCGTCGACGATGCCATGTCCAAGCGCGTTATCGCTCTTCAACAACAGTTTGTCTTCCGGAATCTTGTTCAGATCTTCTGTCAGATTGGCTTTCACGTCCACCATCGGACGAATCTGGAGCATGTAGAATGTGCCACTCTTCTCCTTTGCATTGATAGTAACGGCAAATTCAATCTCAACTGGACGACGCATCTCCTCTTGTCCATATTTCATGACTAATTGCAGAATACGTGGAAGTGGAAGCACATCATGCTGAAGTACGTTGGCAAATGTAATTAGTTTCCGCCCTCCTGGATAGATACCATCACGAATCACCATGTCGTACGGATCGTATGTTGAGGCGATAAAGGTGAGAGAACCATCTTTTTCAGCTTCGGTAATTGGTAATTTAAGGAGGTTAAACCCATCATCGATAGAGAAAGCTTTCCCATTGTTCTTCATGTCGAGGGCCAGAAAACTGGTTTGTGTCTCACGCAACGCCAGTTCCAACTCACTGGTTTGTAAAACCTGGTTTGGATGGTACGGACAAACACGTAAGGTCATTCCGCCGTCAACGATATATTTACCAAGACCGAGAGCCAGACTGACTGTTCCTTCCTCTGCCAGCTCATCACCGATAGGGTAGTAGTTCAGCGAACGAGCTACACCTGAGATAGGCGGATAGAAACGGTCACCATAACGGGTTCCGGCTACCTCTTGTAAGATAACCGCCATTTTTTCCTCATCGATCACATTACTCGTTGCCTGCATGTAAGCCTTGCTATCCTTATAGAAGACGGAAGCATATACGCCTTTGATGGCATCACTCAACATCCGGAGCCGTTCATATTTATCATCCAGATAAGGAATCATATAAGTAGCGTAAACGCCGGCGTATGGCTGATAGTGTGAGTCTTCCAATAAACTGGATGAGCGAATGGCAATCGGTGCTTTCACCACTTCGAAGAAAGCAAAGAAGTCGGCTACGAGACGGTCGGGAAGTTTTGCATGTAAGAAAGCTTTCAAGATGGTCTCGTCGCTGGCGTCACTCAAGGCCAGTTGATAAAGGTCGTTGGTGTCCATAAACTCATCAAAAATATCGGTACACAGAACGACCGTCTTTGGAATGACGACTGTCGCATTGTCAAACTCCTCAAACTCCTCGTGGCGCTTGATGATATCATCGATAAAAGCCAGACCACGACCTTTTCCTCCTAATGAGCCTTCACCGATACGGGCAAAGTTAGAGTAACGGTCGAAACGGTCACGTTGGAAGATGGCGACAACACCCTGATTCTTCATCTTTCGGTAACGGACAATCGTATCAAAGATGATTTGGCGGTGGGCATCGATGTCCTGAAGAGAGTCCCAACTGATACGTTTCAGAAACTCTGCTGGTGGGAACATTGCTCTGGAATACAACCAACGAGAAATGTGGTTGTGACTGATATGGTAGAGGAACGAGTCTCTTGGTATATCGAAAATAATATTTTGCAACTCTTGCAAATTACGTACACGGGCAACTTCCTCACCTGTTTTCGGGTTACGGAAGACAAAGTCGCCGAAACCGAAGTTCTCGGAAACAGCTTCGCGAAGATCGATGTTCATCTTCTTCGAGTTCTTGTCGATGAAAGAAACACCCAGTTCGTCAGCCAAAGGCTTATTGCTGATTTCGGAAGACTCCAGGATGATAGGAACAAAAGGATCCTTCTCGCGTATTTCCTTCATCAGTTTGATGCCAGCTAACGGATCTTTCTTGCCAC
>CAMVLL010000037.1 GCA_947168315.1 uncultured Bacteroidota bacterium
CCTTCATCTCGTAGGTGCCAACACCACCAACCTCGCCTAAAACTGAGAACTTAAAGTTCAAGAACTCAACAACGACGATCGGGTCCTTCAACAATTCTTCTTCTACAAGACGACGCTTAACCAGATCAGTCAGCTGGTTACGTGTCAAACCCTCAACATGCAACTTACCCAAAATAGGGAAGTCAATCTCACCGTTCACATCTTCCAAGTATCCAGCATCCTTATCGGTATTACCAGATGTGCCTGTAATAGCACCATCAGTACCAACACCATAGGAGCCTCCTGTACCAGGAATATTGAAGGCATAAGCTAACTCTGGATTCTTACTACTTACCTTGATACTAATCTTGTCATCACGCTGAATCACTGCCTCATACTTCTGAGCCACAGGATATTCCTGCATTTCGAACATATCCTGCAAATAGATTGTGTCCTGACGAGTAGCACACGAACTCAGTACAAGTGCTGTCGTCAAACAAGCAAATTTAAAAAATCTGTTCATATCGTTACGTTTTAATTTATTTCAAATGAATTATATCTTTAATTTTCAAATATGTCAGTCTTAATGGATAACCTAAAGCATCTCCAGGGGCATATCTCATGAACTTCACCGAGTTATGCAACATCCTTTTGGCTGTGAAAACGGAGTCTCCTCCTTGAGAACGCTCTGCCATTCGCTCGTCCATCTGACCGAAATTGCCAGTCAGCAAAACTTCTGCTAATAGCTTGTCTGGATTATAGGACGACAGATCAAACTTGTAAGGCAAAAACTGTTCCGAAAGACCTAAATGTTTCACACAAAAGCTATATACCAAATTTGCCCAGTGATAAATGCCCCAATCTTTCAGATTCTTTCGAAGAGTCTCACCTTCCAGATTTCCATGCTCAGCCTTCAAAAACATCGCCACATCACACAACTGGCGCAAGCCGATGCCTTCATTCAATAAGTGTTTTAGACTATGCGTCATCAACAACAGATGACATTGCAAAGGGGCCAGCACCTTGACCGGTACGCCGTTAATCTTCACATATTGAAAAGCACTTCCATCGACAATCTGCTGTGCAAGTTGCTGTTTCACTGATTTTTTCAAGAAAAGGTTATGTGAAGTAATAAGTTGACCATGGTGTTCGACCACGGTATTGTTCAACATATATACTGTTTCATCATCTCCACCTCGTTGTACCGGTGTCCCCCACTGTTCTACTGCCCGATTAGCTTTCTCGGCATTCTCAACATTTCCGAAAAACAAGTCAATGTCACCAGATACCCGATGATTAGGTTGTGGATAATAAGCCGCTAATGCCAAACCTTTTAATACAATCGGTTCTAAACCAACGGCACCCAAACGAGCACTTAGATAATTAATAATCATAAAGTGCTGATGGTATCGTGCCTCCATGGTACGTGTCAGCTCTGCCCAATTTTGTAAAAAGGATGAAGGAAAAGAAACATTGCTCAAACGACTGACAGCATCATAAACAATGCCTTGAACAGTCTGCTTACAGGATTCATGCAACAATTGATTCCATTCATCCTCGGTCGTCGGGCATAATGAAAGCGGTACATTTGTTCCCCACAAGCCGGCACGGACAAAGGCTAAAAGTTTTTCTTTCATAGAGGTTTCACCACCTTTCGGTTTCAGGTCGGATCATTCCAACCCGTATCAGCTGGTTCATAAATGCAGAAGTATCTTTAGCCAATGTTTCTTTATCAATATCGTATTCCTCAAGAATCAGGTTCAACAAGGCATCAAAACTATCCACTTCCTCGATATGTTCCCATATAAAGTCACCCACCTCGGAAAGGGTTATGATTCCATTAAATGCCTCCGCCGTCTTCCCTGTAGGAATGAGCAGAATCTCACCTGATATCTCACGTTTCACAAATTCACCAAACCTTTTCATTTCGTTGAGCCTTATCCGACTGATTTGTCCTTCAAATCAATCTTATATTGTTCTAAAATTCTTCGTTTTCGATCAGTCATCCGACATAGATAGTCCAGATTACCACATATCTCTTTCTCATGACAAGCACCTGCGTAACACACTTCACACAATTTACGCAGCTTACAACCTGTACACTCATCATGAGGAGTTAACTCTTGAGCTTCAGCAACAATCTTTTTCCATGCTTCGGCGACCGACATCTGATGAAGATCAACTCGAGGGCTCTCCATCATCACGCAAGGACTCATCTGTTGTTGCCAATTTATCCAACAAGAGCTGGAGGCTGCCCGACATTCCAAGCCCAAAGGTCCTTTCGTCTCCATCGCATCAAACAGCATGAACATATCAGTCACAAACTGTTCAAAGTCGGTCTCATGCTTATACTTCAGATACTCGACCATGGCATCAGCTGCATCGTCGGGATTCAACCGTTCATCGACAATATGACGAGTCGCACTACAGTTCTTACGCATGCAAGGAAACATATAGGCATTGACCACTGCTGGCATATCCAATTCCTTCGCAATCGCTATCAGCTGTGCATACTCTGCTTTGTTTTCCTTCACAACACTGATATTCATTTTCGTATCAATGTTGTATTGCTTCAACAAGCGAAGCCCATTCATGCAACGTTCATAACCTCCCGCATTATGCGACAAGGTTTCATACGTTTCAGGTGTAGAGCCATAAAGAGTCACATTCATCCTTCGAGGTGTGTACTGATGAAAGAACTGAGCCATTTCCTCATCAATCAACGTACCGTTTGTGTTGATTGTCATAATGAACCCCATCTTCTTAAGTTCAGCATACAACTCCTTAAAACCAGGATACATCAGTGGTTCACCACCTGTCAGAAGGATAAAGAGTGTGCCTAACTGTTTGAATTGTTTAGCGATGTCGAGCCATTCATCAACCGAGTGTAATCCGCCTAATCGATCTACGACCGACTTTTCCGTACGAATAAAGCACATATCGCAGTGCAGATTACAAATAGGAGATAACTCAAAGTTGGCAGTCAGCGGGGATTTGGCTTTGTTCGCCTTTGCCACCAATCGTTCTTCTAAATCCAAACTCATATGAACCTTCTCATTCCTTAACGTTCCAATGCTTCTGCCAATGTCTTTGGAGCGGATGGCTCCATATTACAAGCATAGGAGACTATGTTTACATTGGATGCTAACTCTAAAAGCCAGTCCATCGCCTTTTGTGTTGCATCTACGTTCCAATGGTTGATGGTAATCTGTGTATTCAACATACGAAACCGTTGCATAAGATTCAATGTCGACACCTCATTCTCCTTTGCCTGTTGCATAAAGACAATAGCCTTAATAGGGTACTGCTCGACGTGGCAGATCCCACTGGAGCCGCTAACTGGCCATCCATTAGCCATATAGGTACCATCCGATTGTGGAGAAATCAAGCATCGGTCACCGTTAACTACATGCGTTTGGTCGATATATTTACACCACAAATCGGCATGAGTCGACTTTCCGATTCCACTCGGACCGCTAAATAAAATGGCTTGATTTTTATATGCCAAAAAAGCGCAGTGCAGGATATAGCACTTGCGCTTAGCAAAATGACGTTCCATGGAAAGGAAAGAATTGAAGATCGTATCAATTCTCATACTCTCGGTGAACGCCTCCTGATAAAATAAATCGATGACTCCATCGTTCCCTTCACGATATACTCCGTATAAAGCATGGTAGTTCGGATCAATCAACAAGCGTTGCTCCATACCATCCTTTCCATATACGACAATGGCTTCTCTCTGATAAAGACGAGTCCAGGTATCGTCAGGGAGCGGTAATTCATTTACCGCATGGAATCTATATATTACATCTGCAGGTCTACTATCTTCCACCGCAAACTGTAACGTGTTTGGCGGCATGATTTTGGGATCAATGCCCAATACCTCCAATAGTATATCTGCAATCTGAATCTTCAATTTTAATAGTTTAGTTTAAAAGTATAAATGATTGAGGGTATCAATCAAAAAGATTTGATATAGCTCACAATCATCTCAACCTCTCTTTCCGACACCATCGGTCCGGAAGGAATACATAAACCTAACTTGAACTTACTCTCCGACACACCGTTTACGTAAGACGGAGCATCTGCATATACAGGCTGTAAATGCATCGGCTTCCATAAAGGACGAGTCTCCACCTCTTTATCTGCTAAATATGCAGACAATTCCTGGTAAGTATGACCGTATCCTTTCGGATCGATCAGTATCGAAGTTAACCAGAAATTGGATTCAAGAGGAGCATCTGCCTTCGGTTCCATCACCGTTATTCCCGGAACGTCCTTGAGTAACTCCTTATATATATAATGTAAGCGACGATGATGCGCAATATGCTCATCCACTACCATCATCTGCCCACGACCAATACCTGCCGACACATTACTGAGCCGGTAGTTATACCCTATCACCTCATGCTGGTAATATGGGAATTTCTCACGAGCCTGTGTCGCATAGAACTTTATGCGATCGGCTTCTTCCTTAGAATGACAAATCAACGCCCCACCTCCACTGGTGGTTATCATCTTATTGCCATTGAAGGACATCACACCATACTTGCCGAAAGTTCCGCAATGCTTACCATCGTACAGAGACCCCATAGCCTCCGCGGAATCCTCTACAACAGGGATACCGTAACTTTCCGCTATCTTTAAAATCTCGTAGATTCTTCCGGGATATCCGTAAAGATATACCGGAATGATTGCCTTAGGCTTCTTTCCTGTCTTACGGATCCGATCCTCTATCGCTTCCTTTAACAACACGGGATCCATATTCCATGAATCCTCTTCGCTATCGACAAAGACAGGTGTCGCTCCTTGGTACCGAATAGGATTAGCAGATGCAGCAAATGTAAAACTCTGACAGATGACTTCATCACCAGGACCTACGCCCAGCATGATCAAAGCCAAGTGAACAGCTGCTGTTCCCGCACTCAGGGCAACGACATGTGTCTCAGGCTGAGCTGACTTCTTGGACAACCAGTCCTCCAAGTCGTGTTCAAAGCCATCAACATTAGGGCCCAAAGGGGCTACCCAATTAGAATCAAAGGCACTCTGGACGAAGCGTTGCTCCGCTCCGCCCATGTGTGCCAATGACAACCATATTTTAATCATTATTTATTGCGTGGCTCGAGGATAAATATAACAACGCGGTTCCATTCGTTCTTGAGATCGTAAGGCTGAACAGTATCACCCTTATAATCCATACGCAAACGATCAGGATCAACTCCAAAGTCGTTAACCAACATGTTATATACAGCCTTTGCACGACGCTCTGACAACTTCATGTTGTATGCAGGATATGCAGTCTGAACGTCTGCGTAACCAGTTACAACTACGTTAACATCATCATGAGACTTGATGTAGTTAGCAACAGCCTCAACATTCTTCTTCTGAATGTCGGTGATGTTGTACTTATCGATGATGAATGAAACTGTCATGTCAAGGATACGAGTCTGAGAACCTTCGTTCTTCGTATCTGGATGGATACCTGCCAAGTCAGCACGAGCAGCATTGATCTTACGATTCAATTCGTCGATCAAGTCAGCATCGGTCAATCTTCTATACTTGAAGCGGTGATCGCCATATTGATCCTTGAAATGATAAGTCAAACCAAGCAAAGCATTGAAATAACCATCATTCTTCTTGTCATCACGAACACCATTGTAACCATCATCAACAGCATGATAAGTAACTTCCAGACCTAAGTCCCATGCTTTACTGATAAACCATGCGAAGCCCAAACCTGCACGCATAGAGAAGTAAGTCTTGTTATCTGTTCTAACATTATAACCAACAGGATTAGATGGTGAGTGTGCCCAACCCTTGATGTTATCGCTGAAACCACCAACGCTGTTAATACCAACGCCGACAATACCAATAACGTTGAATTTCGTACTTTCCTTAAAGGTACCGAAGATATTGTTGAAGTTCAACAAACCATCTACATAACCAAAGATATTATGGAAATCATAATGAGAATCCTTGCCTGTCAAATGATGATAAGCAGCAAATTCCTCATTAGCAATACCATGCTGAGTCATATAACCAGCCTGCAAACGAGCACCTACAGCCGGTGAGAAATACTTACCTAGAGAGATAGCACCTGTCCAGCCAAATACATCTCCAAAGTTACGGCCTAAACGGATATTCTCACCAGAAGCATTGTTAATACCTCCATGAATTCCGAAGAACCAGTTATCACCCGTTTTATAATGACGAAGTCCCACTACTGTATCAGGATAAACTTGATCATAAGTTTGTCCCTGTACATAAAATGGAAGCATACAGAGTGCCAAAGCGAATATTGAGATTATCTTTTTCATATTCTTCACTTTTAAGAGTTAATTATTCATTAATATACATGATTACACAATCAACCGTCTTATCCAAAGACTCTACCAAAGCAGGATCCTTCTCAACATAGATACGACCTGCAGGAATGTTGTATTCTCTCATCAAAACCTCACGGATAGACTGTGCACGTTGCATGAACAGATCAGCATTCTTGGTTGACTTACCCAAAACAGTGATATACAAGTCAGCCTTTGGCAATCTCTTCATAGCCTCAGCAGCTGTATAAACATTTACTTCTTGCAACTGATCAATTTCAGCTGAATCATCAGCAAATGAAATCAGCGTATTGACCTGTTGAGTGTTGACAACATTGATATTCGGATGTGCTGCAGCATAAGCTCTATCGTCAGCAGCTTTCTGGCGCAGACGATTGATCTCTGAGTTCAAGATATCAATCTTACCCCAGTCACGAAGTGCATAAGTGAACTGATGTGAGCCATCATGATTTCTGAAACGATGTACGAAACCTAACATCAGGTTGATGTGACCATCATAACGGTTGTGAGTCTTAACAGCATCGTAACCATCATCCAACCAAGTACTTGTTGCTTCAGCTGTGAAGTCCCAAGACTCGCCCAAACGGAAGATACCCATCAAGCCAACACGACCAGAAAGGAACCAGTCCTTAGTACGTGGGTCGTTTCTAACACCCAAATCCTTGAATGAGAATGTACGCTCAACACCAAGTCCGAGAACACCTACCAAGTTAAATGGACGACTTTCTTTATAACCGTTGAACAGGTTTGTAAAGCTGAACAACAAGTCACCATTACCTGATATTGCACCCCACTTCTGATTATTGTGTTTTTCTTGAACACCACGGTTGCTAAGATAAGAACCTACCAAACGACCACCAACATAAGGTGAGAACCATTTACCTAAAGAAAGAGCAAACGTCGGACGGATTTTCTTCCAGAAAGATGAATGTGTCTGATAACTACCCCAGTTGTAATTTGTACCTACATGTACCCCAAAGAACCAATTGTCCCCAAATCTTGATTTGTTCAGTACTTTACTGTTGCCTTCATCTGCATCAACCCAGTAATCACCATACGTCTTTGCAATCGTATCGCTTACTACATCCTGAGCAATAGCAGCTGAAGAAGCCAAGAAAAATGTGACTAAAACAAATCCAATTTTCTTCATGCAATTCATAATTTTGTATTTTTTAAAAGTAAAACATATAATTAATTTTTTCTCTTCACTTATCTAATTCCACATACCGTGAATGAAGGCTGCGATAATCGCTGTTTAATTTCTTCATCATACGCACTGTGGCCACCTTATCCTCAGTTTTTGCAACCTCTATCAGTTGGTCGAACGAGGTATTAACACTATCATAATCGGATGCTCCTACCAAAGCACGGAATATCTTCTTGTTGGAGGTTGGCACCGTGTTTTCTTTCTTATAAAGTAACTCTTCGTATAATTTTTCACCAGGGCGGAGACCTGAATAAACGATCTTAATATCTTCATCTGGACGTAAACCGCTTAACTCAATCATACGTCGAGCCAGATCTACAATCTTAACCGGTTCACCCATATCGAAGATGAAGATATCATTACCTTCACCCATATATGCTGCCTCAAGTACGAGACGACATGCCTCCGGGATCGTCATGAAGTAACGGATAATATTCGGATCCGTCACTGTCACAGGACCACCCTCCAATATTTGCTTACGGAAGAGAGGGATTACACTGCCGTTGCTTCCCAACACATTTCCGAAACGAGTTGTAACGAAAGTAGTCTTCCCCGCTTGTTTTCCTTCCTTAATGGATTCGCCCAAGCTCTGTACATACATTTCAGCCAATCGTTTAGTTGCTCCCATCACACTACTTGGATGTACAGCCTTATCGGTTGAAATCATGATGAACTTCGTCACATCATACTTCACAGCAAGGTCGGCAACAACACGTGTACCCATGACATTGTCGAGCACAGCCTCACATGGATACTCCTCCATCAACGGAACATGCTTATAAGCAGCTGCATGGAACACGATGTCCGGACGATATGTCCGCATCACATATTCCATTCTCGACTTATTACGGACATCTGCAATCACCGAAACTACCTTCATATTCGGATATTGCTGTCTAAGCTCTAAATCAATCTGATAAGTCCCTGTTTCAGAGAAATCAAGAACAATCAGTTGCTTCAAATCGCACTTACATAACTGGCGACAGAGCTCACTTCCTATACTTCCAGCAGCACCGGTAACAAGAACCGTCTTATCTGCAAAGTTCGTACGAATCTTTTCAAAGTCGATGTTGATGACGTCACGTCCCAACAAGTCCTCAATCTGGACAGAACGAATCTGTATATCTGCTACATTCTCTGGTGTTTCAGCCATTGGAGCGATACGCAGACAAACATTGTTCTTCAAACCATAATTGATAATGTCTTCATCAGAGTGCAAATCCTTATTGTTTACATAAAACAAATTCAATGCCCTCGATTTCTTTACAACCTTATCAAAGTCTTCGATAGATTTGATGTAATAAATTGGATAACCTGCTGCCCGATAATTTTTCATCTGCTCATTACGGGTAACAAAACCAACCATCTTATAGGATTTGTTTTTACGCAAATAGTTTGCCAAACTAATAGCCGCGTTTGATGTTCCAAAAATTAATGCTTTCTGAGCCCTTTCTGAGTTAGTTGATGTCACATGATAATAGAAACTTACCACAAAAACTCGCATCAGCATCAACAACAAGACAGAGAGCACAAAGTCAAGGATCAGGATTGAATAAACAAAGACTCCAACATAATCAAGGAAAACATATCCCAAAATCAGCAACGTCAAAACCTTAGCAGCCATTGCATAGACTACTGGAGCCAAATCTGCAAGCGTCGAATGACGGATAATACCAATATTTGTCTTAAAGATCCTTGTCCAGAATAAGCTAATGAGCGCAGACATCAAAAGGAGTGCCCAGACAAATCCAGGAACAATGTCAATATGGATTAGGTAATTAAAGAATAAATAGCTCAACAACGTAGCCATGACAGAAAGGAAACAATCTGCCAACCATACCATATAACGACTCAAATGACTAAAATTCTTAAATAAGAATCTCAAAAATCCCATAACTCATTTACCCTCAACTCATTCCCCTTAAGTGCATTCCTTGGGGTCACCCGAAATTTAAACTCCGTGTGTAACTTGGAAAAAAACTTTTTTGTTTATCGTGTTTAACATTACAATTGACTTTAATTAGCATAAAATCAGTTGTTTGTCATCTCTTCAAATTAAGTTATTTAGGCTACTCACATCATGGCTCAATTTGAGCCAATTGTACATTTACAGTCTATATTGAGGTACAAAGTTAAAATAAAATAATTAAATAAGAAAATAAATAATATGTTTTTTGACAAAAAAAATAGCAAACATCGAAAAATATCGATTTATTTCATGTTTTTAGCAAGAAAAATAAATTAGTATTTTTTAGGATATTTTATCAACCATTGAAGGATGTAAAGCTATGGTGGCAACAGCCATGAAGCCTTCAATACTTACAATTACACGCATTCCACCCTTCATTTTGACGAATACGCCCTCAACCCCTTGCCAGATTCCACTGTTGATACGCACCCTATCACCCTCTTTAAGATGAACCTCATCTGGTGATAAATAAATGATTTGTTCATCCAACTGACCCGCAACCGCCATAAAGTCTTCCATCTGTTTATCTGGTACAATCATAGGAAGTTTCTTTTCACGATCCATAACGTAGCGGATGAGCGGCATCAAAATGGAGGTTCTCTTTAATTCATCTAGTTCACTGCGAGTAGAATATACAAAGATTAAATTATTTACGACAGGCACTAATTTACGTTCTCTTTTCCCTTTCCTTATTGTATATATATAACGAAGAGGAACAAAGCATTGTATATGCTCTGATTCCAGATACTCCTTAACTTTCATTTCTCGAGAATAGGTCACCCTCAAGACAAACCAAGATTTTTCCATAAATGTGTTTATATCCCCTATTAATAATAAAAATGTTCCCCCAATTATTCACTCAACTTATAAAGCTCAAATATTAACGGATAATTCTATCTCTAATCACAAAGATATTTAATATTTTTTAGAAACAACACCTTTTGTAAATCTTTTAAAGTCAAAACCTGCTAAAACCAGTAAAATGAAAAAGATTTTGGAGTAATATTTAAGAATTATAATAAATAGATCAAACATCTTCCAGGACTGATTCATTTTATTTAAATATTACAAAAGTTTTTTCCGTATATTTTTTAATGTTTTATCAGAAAGGTTTTATACCTTTGCAAAACAAGAAATGCTTATTAAATCTTTAAAATAAATAACGATGAAATTTTTAACTAATGACAAATTGACAATCGTCGGTGCAGCCGGTATGATTGGTTCAAACATGGTACAGACAGCCCTTATGATGGGTTTGACAAGTGACATTTGCCTTTACGATGTATTCTCTCCGGAAGGTGTTGCAGAAGAAATGCGTCAAAGTGGTTTCGGTGATGTAAAGATCACAGCTACAACTGATGCTGAGGAAGCTTTTACAAACGCTAAGTATATCATTTCTTCTGGTGGAGCTCCGCGTAAGGCTGGTATGACTCGTGAGGATTTGTTGAAAGGGAACTGCGAAATCGCTAAGGGTTTAGGCGAGAACATCAAGAAGTACTGCCCAGATGCTAAGCATGTCGTTATCATTTTCAACCCAGCTGACTTGACTGGTTTGGTTACCTTATTGTACTCTGGTTTGAAACCTTCACAAGTTACTACTTTGGCTGGTTTGGACTCTACTCGTCTGCAAAGCGCATTGGCTAAGAAGTTCAATGTAATGCAAAGCAAGGTTACCGGTAGTGCTACATACGGTGGTCACGGTGAGCAAATGGCGGTGTTCGGTTCTCATGTAAAGATCGACGGCAAGCCTTTGACTGAAATCGTTGGTACTCCTGAATTCCCAGTTGAAGAATGGGAGCAAATGAAGGTTGACGTTACAAAGGGTGGTGCGAAGATTATCGAGCTCCGTGGACGTTCTTCTTTCCAAAGCCCATCTTACCTTTCAGTTGAGATGATCCGTTCAGTCATGGGTGGTGAGAAATTTGCTTGGCCTGCAGGTACTTATGTACAGACTGAGAAATACAACCATATCATGATGGCTATGAAGACCACTTTAGACGAAACTGGTTGCCACTATGAAGTTCCAACAGGTACTCCAGAGGAGAATGCAAAATTGGATGCTAGCTATGAGCACCTTTGCAAGATGCGTGATGAGTTGGTAACTCTGGATATCGTTCCTCCTATTTCAGAGTGGAATAAGATTAATCCGAATCTCTAATTTATCCCTTACATACAGCAGGGCTTCATTTTCAAGAAGCCCTGTTTTTTTGTCTCTATATCTGACGAAACTAGGCTAATTCAAAAAAACTTTGTATATTCGCTTCCAAATGATTGATCGCACGACCATAGATAAAGTTATCGATACCGCCAACATCGTTGAGGTGGTTTCAGATTTCGTCACACTCAAGAAGCGTGGTGTTAACTATGTTGGTCTGTGTCCATTCCATGATGACAAGACTCCATCGTTCTATGTCTCTCCGGCAAAGAACCTATGTAAATGTTTTGCTTGCGGGAAGGGTGGCAATGCCGTCCACTTCATTATGGAACATGAACAGCTCACCTTCCCTGAAGCTATCCGTTGGCTCGCTCAAAAATATCATATTGAGATTGAAGAGAAAGAGATGACACCGGAAGAAATTGCTCAACGCAATACTCGGGAGAGTTTGTTCGTAGTCAACGAATTTGCACGTGATTACTTCGTCAACACGTTGCATAATACCGAGGAAGGGAAAAGCATCGGTTTGACCTACTTCCACCAGCGTGGAATACGCGATGATATCATCCAGAAATTCCAGTTAGGATATAGTCTCAATCGAAACAATGCCCTTGCAAAAGAGGCAGAAAGCAAAGGATATAAGAAGGAGTTCCTTGTAAAAACGGGACTATGTATAGATAGTGCCGACGGCAACCTGCGCGATCGTTTTTGGGGAAGAGTCGTTTTCCCATGGCATACTGTCACCGGAAAGGTGGTTGCCTTCAACGCACGGGTACTCCAGTCGAACGCAAAAGTAGCAAAATACGTCAACTCACCAGAAAGTGAGATCTATCTGAAACGAAAAGAGTTGTACGGTATCTACTTTGCAAAGCAAGCTATCATTAAACAAGACAAGTGCTATCTGGTGGAAGGACAGATGGACGTTATCTCTATGCATCAAAGCGGCGTCGAGAATGTAGTCGCCTCATCAGGCACAGCCCTGACCGTCGAACAGATTAAGCTCATCCGCCGTTTCACCAACAATGTCACGTTATTATATGATGGAGACTCAGCTGGTATCCATGCCAGTCTAAGAGGAATTGACATGTTGCTTTCGGAAGGAATGAATATCAAGGTGTTGCTTTTCCCCGACGGAGAAGATCCGGATAGTTTCTCTCACAAACACAACGCAACGGAGTTTCAAAAGTATATCCAAGATAACGAGGAGGATTTCATTCGTTTCAAAGCCAGATTATTGCTGAGCGATGCCAAGAATGACCCTATCAAACGAGGACAACTGATTGCAGATATCTCACAAAGTATCGGACAGATTCCTGACAGGATTATGCGTTTCACCTATACGCAAGAATGTGCAAGCATCTTGAATGTTGATGAACGGTTGATTTTGAATGAAAGTGAGAAATATGTGAAACGTCGTCAAGAGTCTCGTCTAGAAGAGATAAAAAAAGAGCGTGAAGAACAAACGGCACCTTCCAATCCTAATGAGACAAATGTACCGTTCCCTGAACCAGAGGATGACGTTTTCCCACCGCTGACCGAGGATATGCTTCCACCATATCAATCATATATCCCTTCGACCGACAGAGAAAAAGCAGAATTTTATATAAAGGAAAAAGAGTTGGTGAAGCTGATCATACGCTATGGGGAATTACCATTCTGCAAGATTACGGATGAAAAAGGACAGGAAAGAGAATTGACCTTGATTGAATATGTGGCAGAGGACTTGCAACAAGATGATTTGCAGTTCCATAATCCTTTACATCAACAAATACTTTTGGAAGGGCTGACGCATGTTCATGACAAAGGCTTCACTTGCTCACATTATTTCATCACCCATCCAAACCAGGAACTCAGTCGTATGGCTGCCGACTTTATGAGCGAGCGGTATGAGCTAAGTCGCCGATTCGAAATAGAACCAGAAAAAGACCGCATCCGCTTTATAGTTCCTCAGCAGTTGATTAGCTATAAAATCTCTTTTATCAAGGACGAGATGAAGCATACTCAATCGGCTCTAACATCACCTGAAGTAGCCAGCAATATGGAAGAGGTTAAAAAAATAATGGCTCACTACCAAGAGTTGAGCCAAATATTAAACAAAATTACCAAACGAACGAGTCGTGTCGTAATGTGATTCACTTATTTCCACTGATCAGATTCATGAATTCTTGACGTGTCTTCGCCTGATTAAAGGCACCTGTAAAATCTGAAGTTGTCGTTATCGAGCCCTGCTTCTCAACACCACGCATCTGCATACACATGTGCTTTGCCTCCAACACGACCATTACGCCCAACGGGTGAAGTGTCTCCTGGATGCATTCCTTAATCTGAAGGGTCAACCTTTCCTGTACTTGCAGACGATGTGAGAACACATCTACCACCCTGGCAATCTTGCTCAATCCGGTAATATAACCATTTGGAATATATCCTACATGGGCTTTCCCGTAGAAAGGAAGCATGTGATGCTCACAGAGAGAAAAGAAATCGATATCTTTTACTATAACCATCTGGCTATATGGTTCTTTAAAGCGAGCATCCATCAAAATCTGCTTGGGGTCCTGATCATAACCACGCGTCAACGTCAGCATAGCTTTTGAAATACGCTCAGGTGTTTTCAGCAATCCCTCTCGGGTAGTATCTTCACCCAACAATTTCAAGATAGCCTGATAATGCTCCATCAATGCCTTTATTTTCTCTTCCGTCCATTCAGGATGAGCTAATTCATCTATTATCATTCGATAGTAATATTTATCTGTTCACGAACTATGGAAACTTCTCTAAAATGCCTTGTAGCTTTCAAACGCCTCATAGCCGCATCGGCCTCCTCAATGGTTTTGAAATCGCCTACCCTACACAGCCAACGGGGTGGACGAAAATAAGTATATACAGGTAAATCAGGGAATTCGGCCTCGACTTGACGCGCAACGCTGTTTGCCTCATTCCTGGAAACACGAGAGTTGTTACCAGCGTAAACCTGCACACGGTAACCACGTGTTTTTATTTCCGTTTTTGCCTCATCACGAACTACAGCTCGACGGGCACTTCCAACAAGTGCAGCTATAGCGGAATCTTGATGAATTGTAACCTGACCTTCATAAGAACGGGTCTTTTGCAATTCCTCCAAGATATTATTTTGACTCCAAACAGTCAGGCCAAATGACAAGAAGAAAATGGTAATAAAGTATCTCATGTCGTTTAAAATAAGGATGTAGTGGACTTCCGTCCACCACACCAAATGAATATTTATTTCCAAGCGTCGATGATGCCCTTGAAATCAGCAGCCTTCAGAGAAGCACCACCAATCAGGCCACCATCAATGTCAGGTTTTGCAAACAACTCAGGAGCATTGCTTGCCTTACAGCTACCACCATAAAGGATCGTAGTGTCATCAGCAACTTGCTTTCCATACTTATCAGCGATAATTGAGCGGATATAAGCATGAATCTCTTCAGCCTGGTCAGATGTAGCAGTCTTTCCTGTACCAATTGCCCAAATTGGCTCATAAGCAATGATAATCTTGCCAAAGTCTTCTGCACTTAGATTGAATACACTGCCTTCCAACTCTGCCTTTACCACCTCATTCTGCTTGTTTGCTTCACGCTCCTCCAAACTCTCGCCAATACAGAAGATAACCTTCAAGTCATTCTTCAATGCCAACAACACCTTCTCTTTCAAGATCTCAGGTGTCTCGTTGTAATAACCACGACGTTCTGAGTGGCCAAGGATAACATATTGAGCACCTGTACTCTTTACCATTTCGGCAGATACCTCACCAGTGTAAGCGCCTTTTTCTTTGTCAGCACAGTTTTCAGCGCCCAAACCAATTACATCTTGGTTCAAGAACTGAGCAATGCTTGCCAAGTGGATGAAAGGAGTACAAATAACAACACCACAATTGGGTTTATCCTGAGTTAATGTCTCATTCAACTCTTTTGCCAACGCAATACCATCTTGCAGGTTCATATTCATCTTCCAGTTACCTGCTACAATTTTCTTTCTCATTCTAATTGTTTTTATTTAAAATTAATATGTTTATTATAGTTTCTCTTTCTTATTCTGTTTGTAATATCCCCAACCTATATCTACCATGCTAAAAAAGACCAATGGCAACACGAACCAAAGGATGACCTTAATGATTCTGGAAATCAGGCTTTGTTTGCTGAAAGATCCTATAGGAAGATTCTCCAAACGATCTGTCGTCTCGTATTCATCAGGAATACTATTAACGCTCCATTTGTTGACCACCGTTCCATGCTTTAGCAGGACGAGTCCCGGATTAGAACGGACAATTGTCCTTAGTACCACGTCATCCATCGACGCAAATGGATACTCAGCTCCAGTCCGCTCCTGCCAATCTGCTACATCTCTATCAGATGAGGCTGTCAGGCAATAGAAAGGGTAGTCATATTCCAAACAATAATCATACAAATCATTAATCAGGTCGATACTGACTTCGCTGGCATCTTTCAACTGTGGTGCAACCAACAAGAAGACATAGCCCTCATTGTCAAGTATCTCATCTGTGATATTCTTCCCCGTCTCCAAATCAGATATACTGAAATGACTGATAGGTGGTTCATAGCCTTTCTTCAAGACACGCATCTCAGAATCAACATAGGTCCAAGTGCTGTCTGGAAAGTTGGCGGCTGTAAACTCTTTCTTTTTCCCATCTTTTTCCATCAGGTAATAGGTCTCAACGACCGGAGGCTCCTTTCCTTCCGGGATACTCATTCCTTCACGGATATTCGCCCCGATATGATAAGGGCGGAAGTCAAAGATAGGCAAATCTCTCAAGGAGAAGAACATAATACTGCCGATGAACAACAGCGAATAAAGCTCCACCAACCAGTCGAAACGCTTAGTGACGAAAGGAATAATCAGGTTTCCCCACTTGAAAGTGACTATAGCAGCTAGCAGCAGCACAACATTCTTCCAGAAGGTTTGCCAGTTTGTCAATACCACAGCATCACCAAAACAACCACAATCAGATATTGGATTCGCTATGGCAAGCCAAAGCGTTAATATCGTCATGATTGATAAGAAGATGAGAGCCAATGTCGTTGACAAACGACGGCGAAAGCCGAAAAGCAAGTATAAGCCCAGGCAGAACTCCAACAAGGCTATAATAATCGAAAGGATAAAAGGTAGTACAGAATAAGCCAAAGAGGAAAGTCCCAAAGTCTCAAAGTACTCTTCTATCTTGTACATCGTCCCCAATGGGTCGACCGCCTTCACAAAGCCTGAAAAGATAAAGACAATGGCTAAGACGAAACGACAAACATTAGTCCCGATTCTAACGACTGTATGTATCTGCTTTTCTTCCAATCTGACTACGCTCCAAACTCAATCTTAATCATCCCAAACACAGCATAATTAATCATGTCCAGATAATTTGCATCTACACCTTCCGACACAATTGTCGCACCATTGTTGCTTTCAATCTCCTTAGTCCGACTAATTTTTGTCAAGATGAAATCAGTGTACGATGACATCCGCATGTCTCGCCAAGCCTCATTATAATCATGATTCTTTGCCTTCATCAAATTCAAAGCTTGTTGAGCAAATTTATCGTATAATTCGATAGCTTCTCCCGGCAAAATATCAACCGTATCGGCATATCCTTTCTCCAACTGTATCAAAGCGATGATTCCATAGTTAATGATTCCTATTAACTCGGAACGAATACCTTCATTCACCATCGCTACGCCCGTCGTTTCCAATGTACGGATACGTTTAGCCTTGATAAATATCTGATCCGTTAAAGATGTTGGACGCATAATCCGCCAAGACGCACCGTAGTCCTTCAACTTCTTGATGAAAAGCTCACGACAAATAGCAATTACTTCTTCAAATTGTTGATTCGTATCTTTCATATAATTACATATAGGCTACAAAGTTACGGAAAAACGAGTGCAGAACAAAGAGAAATCCATTTTCTTTTGTTATGCCAACCAAATTTTATGTTTTTCCACATTGAATAGAATAAAAAAAGCGGAAAAGTATCTCTTTTCCGCTTATATCTGTTATTATTTATTTCATGAACAACGCAAAACTTGTCCTGGACGAAGAATCTTATTCCTCGTGATATTATTCAAACGACAGAGCGTGTTAATCGAGACACCAGTCTTTTGTGCAATCTTACCCAACGAGTCTCCACTCCTAACCTTGTAATAACGTACATTCTGAGAGCCGGATGCAGACTTCGTTCTACCTGTCGATCTGTTCTGCAAGGATCTCTCGACAATGCCCTTACGATAAAGGTATGTATCTGCCAAAACATCCTGCTTCTCAAAGTCGAACAATACAGCAGGGTTGATCGGTTGTCCTAAGAAACGAGTCTCGAAATGTAAGTGTGAACCTGTTGAACGACCGGTATTACCACCCAATGCGATTGGTTCGCCAGCCTCAACATATTGATCTTCTGACACCAGTTGTCTTGACAAGTGGCCGTAAACTGTTTCCAATCCATTCTCGTGACGGATAACTACATACTTTCCATATCCTTTTCTACGTCCCTGGTCTTTTACAATACGTACTTTACCAGCAAAAGCAGCACGAATAGTATCGCCAATAAACACTTTCACATCCAAGCCATAGTGCATTCTCCTACGACGAGGACGGTATCCAAACACGTCCGTAATCTTGGTGCTCTCGGTAGGCATACAGAAATCTTCCAAGCTGATACGGAACGTATCAGGCATCTGTACATTACTTCCATACGCATTAACGAACTCATGCGACCAAGAAGGATATAAGTCGTAAGCTGGGTAGGCTGATTGCTCAGCCTTGATTTGACGGACAAGTGCTACTGAGTCAACAATCTTCAGTTTTCTGTCAATAGGAGCTTGGCGGGCTAACAAGTCTTGCCCGGAAACATTCAAACAAAAAACAGACATTGCCGCAGCAGTGAATATTTTGGCTAATTTTGAAATCATTCTAACGGTTTAGCAATCCTTATAGGATTGATTTTTACTCAAACTTTGGGTCAAATATAGGTCTTTTCTTCTGAACGACCAATTTTGTTTAACTCTTTTTTTATATCTAAATATGAAAAAAGGCTCTACAAACGGCTTGTGAGTACATTATTTCCCACAAAAATAAGAAAATATGTTTTACAACATGTTTTGTCGATTTAACATAAAGTAAAGGTTTCATGAGATGACAGCCCAGTTGATATTGTCTTTACGCATGGATGCCAACTGTTTCCAAACCATCCGATTTCCAGGTAACGAAGCATTAGGATCTTCGTCAAGAAAGACCTGTGCGACATCTCGGACATACTGCAAAAGTTGACCGTCATGAGCCAAATCTGCAACCTTCAAATCGAAAGCGATACCACTCTGTTGCGTACCTTCCAAATCGCCTGGTCCACGGAGCTTTAAATCGGCCTCAGCAATCTCGAAGCCATCATTAGTTTGCACCATGATTTCTATTCGTTTCCGGGTATCTTCCGATAACTTATAGGAGGTGACCAAAACACAATACGATTGATCTGCTCCACGTCCTACTCTTCCTCTAAGCTGGTGCAGCTGGGAAAGTCCAAAGCGTTCGGCATTCTCAATCACCATAACGGAAGCATTTGGCACGTTCACCCCCACCTCGATAACGGTTGTAGCCACCATAATCTTTGTCTCTCCCGACACGAAACGCTGCATTTCTGCATCTTTTTCCGAAGTTTTCAACTTACCGTGTACCTTACTCACTTTATACTGTGGGAAGACTTCGCAAATACGTTCGTAGCCATCCTCCAGATTTTTAAGAGCCAACTTCTCGTTTTCTTTAATCAACGGATAGACTATATAGATCTGGCGGCCTAAACGTATCTGCTCATCGACAAACTTATACAAACTGTCTCGATGATTATCAAATGTATGAATAGTCTTAACAGGTTTACGACCAGGAGGTAACTCATCAATGACAGAGACATCCAAATCACCATATAAAGTCATGGCGAGAGTTCGTGGGATAGGTGTAGCCGTCATGACCAGCACATGTGGAGGACAAGCACTCTTTGTCCACATTCGCGCTCGTTGTGCCACACCGAAACGATGTTGTTCATCGATTACGACAAAACCTAGTTTAGCGAAATTCACTGTATCTTCCAGAATCGCATGTGTGCCTATCAAAATTTTAACTTCTCCAGTCAACAAATCCTGAAGTATTTGTTCACGTTTCTTACCCTTGACAGATCCCATCAACAGTTCCGTCTGTATGTTCATGCCAAAGAGTAATTTGGTGATAGTCTCATAATGTTGTGCAGCCAAGATTTCAGTCGGTGCGATGATACAGGCTTGGTATCCATTATCCAACGCTATTAACATCGACATCAAGGCAACCAATGTCTTTCCACTGCCTACATCGCCTTGCAACAAACGATTCATCTGTCGTCCACTGCCAGTATCTTTACGAATCTCACGGATAACACGCTTTTGGGCATTGGTCAGTTGAAATGGTAAATTCTGCTTATAGAATGTATTGAAGATATCTCCTACCCTATCGAAACGAAGTCCCAAGTATTTTTGTTGACGATCCCTTGCATAACGCAGAATATTCAGTTGGACAAAGAACAATTCCTCAAATTTCATTCGGTAGGTTGCTTTTCGCAACTGTTCCGGATTTTGTGGAAAATGTAAAGAATGAAGAGCCTCATCCAACCCAATCAACTTATGTTTTTTTATAATCTGTTCGCTTAATGTTTCTTCGATAGGTTCTTTCAACAAGTCAAAGGCGTTATGAATCAACTTCTCCATCACATGTGATGTAAGATTAGACCGTTTCATACGCTCTGTAGTTGAATAAAACGGTCGTAGTCCCATCGTCGAAAGAACAAGATCGT
>CAMVLL010000038.1 GCA_947168315.1 uncultured Bacteroidota bacterium
TATTTCTTTTCTATTTCAATGTTCTTAAACTTACCGAATATAGGATGGTGCCTGTATGCAGTTCAGTACCTGGAGGAACAAATAGGGTACATTCATCAAAATTGATTCCAGAAAATGCACTTTTCTATTTCGACTTTATCAATTTCTTCTATAGCGGAATGAATGGCTTTTAAGGATTTGCAGCCATCGAATAATGCAGCTGTTTTGATAAGGATAATTCGGAAAGGTTTCACTTTGAAGGTAAAAAACAATGATATGTGATAAAAAAAAGTGTGATCTTATTGCAAAAACTCGTAATTTATTAATTTTGTTTTATAGAAAATGTCTAAATTTGTAAGCCGAACTTAATAAAATTACATGTTTTTTATTAAATATAATTTATATGAGTATTAGTAAAGATGTCATTAAGCAGTGTCTGATTAACAAGCAGCGCGAGGTGGATGAGGCGGTGATTGTGAAACGTCCCATAGAATTCGAAGAGAACGGCAACTATGTGATAGTTGGTGTGAGACATGCGGGTAAGTCGTACCTGTTGTATCAGCGTGTTCGTCAGCTTCAGGCGGCAGGAAAAGGATGGGATGAGATTCTGTTTGTGGACTTTGAGGATGAGCGTCTGGCGGAATTCCAGACGGAAGACTTCAACAGTCTGCTGGAGGCCCATCTGGAACTATATGGCAAGAAGCCGGTGGTGTTTCTGGACGAGGTGCAGAACATTCCGCACTGGGACAAGTTCGTGCGGAGGTTGGCAGATGCGAGATATAGGGTGTATGTAACGGGAAGCAATGCGAAGATGCTGAGCAAGGAGGTGGCAACTACGTTGGGTGGACGGTTTTTTATCTATGATGCGTACCCATATTCATTCAAAGAGTATCTGGCAGCGCAGCAGGTGGAACTGAAGGAGCATTGGGAGTATGACACGATTCAGAGAAGCGAAGTGAAACGACATCTGAATGAGTATTTCTATAACGGTGGTCTGCCAGAGATCTTGTCGTTTAAGAACAAGCGGGCTATGCTTTCTAGCCTGTACCAGAAGATTTACCTTGGTGACATCTGTGCCCGAAACAACATTAAGAACGACAGGGTGCTGAACATCCTGATCAAGAAGATGGCAGAGAGCGTGAAGCAACCGCTGTCGTATAACAGGCTGAAGAATGTAATCGTGGCAACTGGGTCGCCTATCAGTGTGCCTACTACGATAGACTATGCGGGTTATGCCGCTGACAGTTGGCTGATATTGCCCATGGAGAATGAGGTGGGTAAGCTGACCGAGAAGGAGACGCAAAAGAAGTATTATTTTATAGACAACGGATTGCTGAATCTGTTCTTGATGAACTCTGAGACGTCGCTGCTGGAAAACATGGTGGCGGTGGAACTATTCAGACGATACGGCAAGGAGAATGTGTATTATCTGAATGCTGATAAAGAGATAGACTTCATAGTACCTGACGAGAAGCTGGCCATTCAGGTGTCGTATAGCATCAAGGAGGAATCAACCTACAACAGGGAGGTGCCACCACTGGTGAAGTATGCCAAGGCGCACGAGGACTGGAAGCACCTTCTGATTACGTATGATGAGGAGGGCAGAGAAGATGGAATACCTGTGGTGCCGGTGTGGAAGTGGCTGACTGAGGTATGACTTTGGAGGAGGCGCGGAATTACAGTCGGTAGGAAGGTCGGAATATGACGCAGGAAGAACGCAGAATACTACGATATAAGGAGGTGATGGAGTTTATGAAGAAGAACTATTGGAATTCGTCGCAACATTACGGTTGAGTAATCATAACGTTAACGATAACGATAACTGCCTTACGGCAGCTCGTTATCGCTAGCTTGTTTCGGATGAGCGTATTTATTAGAAATTAAAATGGATGTTGCCTCCCGCCATGATCCAAATGCCTGGCTGAGGTACGCTTCCATAATCATAGTAGGTCTTGTCGAGGAGGTTATTTGCCTCGACATAAAGATTAAATTTGGGTGAGTCCCAAGATAAACGGGCATCTACCAAGGAATAAGGCGCAAATTCGTGGGATGTCCCTTGCACGTCCTGATAGTTGCCTACACGGTCCTGATAACGATAGGAGAGTGCCATGTTCAGCTGACTATACAGGTGTAGCTTCAGATTGGCCACGAACTTATGACGGAGGTATTGCAACGCATATTGTGACTGTAGGTTAGGCTCCAGGTCTTTATCTTGGTCGATATAGCTATAGGCAAGGTTTAGGCTTTTCAGGAATGATTGCCGAGACAGGAGTGTGGTGAAGTCGAGCATCGTGGAGGCTTCCACGCCCAAGGCATTGAGCCTCGTGTGGTTCACGGATTGCCAATCGGCGTCAGCCCCTTTCGAGGTATCCCGGATCCAGTCGATCATGTTCTTCCCATGATGATGATAGACGCTCAGACGCGTATCAATCCCTGGCACTCGATACTTGATACCTCCCTCCAATGCCCGCATCTCCTCCGGCTTCAGGTATTTATCGGCCATGTGTCCGCCCACAGAGTAGTACAGCTCCGTGAACGACGGCATTCTCAAGGACGTATTATAGGAGGCGTAGATGCTCCAACCTTTCCCCAGTCGATAGCTGGCGTCGGCACCAGGGTAGAAGCGGAAGTTCATCTCGTTCCACGTGTTCTTTACGGCGATGATGCCTGCCGAGAGGGTGAAGCGGTTGAGGATGATGTTATGCTCGAGGTGAGCACTGAGGTTACTTCGGTTCAGTCCCACGGTATAGTCGCGGTTGGTGCCGTGGATATGGCGTGGGTGATTCAAAGGCTCTCCCAGGTTTCCGCTGATGATATCCTCGTTGCGGAACTCCCCACCGAAGGCAGTCCGACCGGCAGCCCAATCGAAGTAGCTGTTGAGGTTCAGTCCAAAGACATCCGTGCGGTGATAGTTGTATTTCACCTTCTCCTCGCTACCACGGATAAGCTCGAAGCGGTCGTGCGTGCGATTCCAGTAGATGGAAGGAAGGAAATGGAACCAGCCCTTCGTCTCTGCCTGGACGGCACTATAGAATTTAGAAAGATGCTCAAACTGATTATCGAACTTGGCACTGTAGAACGTGTTTGAGCCGTAGTTTTTTTCAGCAATGCCGGCGTGTCCGTTCACCTTGACGCTCTCGTCCTCATACTTAGTCTGATAGAACGCTTTCTTCCCCTCGTAATCAGCGTTGAGATGTCCGTTGGAGGCACGGCTGAATCCGTCGCTGCGGGTATAGTTCCCTGATACTTGGTTGTTCCATTTGCTGGTAGCGATGTTCGCCCTAGTTCCACCGGTGAAATAGCCGTATGATCCGGCTTTCATGTGTACGTCGGCACTGCTTTGGTCGGCCAGCTTCGTCACGATGTTGATAGCGCCAACCAGCGAGGACGTACCATACACGCGTCCGGCAGGGCCTTCCAGCACCTCGATGCGTTCTATCTCACTGATGTCGACAGGAAGTTCGAAGACGTTGTGCCCTGTTTGCGGGTCACAGATGTTGATGCCGTTCAGCAGGATGGTAATCTGCTCGTTTGTACCACCTCGGATGCTGATGTCGGTTTGGGCGCCGATGGCACCACGTTGTCTGACATCTACGCCGACGGCATATTTCAGAAGATCATTGATACTTTGTACAGGGGCAGCGGCAATCTCGCCGCGGTCGAGTACAGTGACTAATCTCGCCGATTGACTGACAGTCATCGGAGCACGGGAGCCGGTCACTACCACCTCCTCGAGCGTGAGCTCACGGTTCGTTTTCACCTGTGTGGTATCGGCAGGCTCAGTCTGGGCGCTGAAGCAATCGCTGTTGGCAAAGGTCAACATCGATACAGCCAGCACGCCAATCCGCACCACCTTGCCATGACAGGCGAAGAGTGCATATCCCTTCCGGCAGAAATGCTTGAAGGTCATGATGTCACGCTTTCTTAAATTAGATTTGTACATACTTATAGAATTAATTCCGCTCATCCGGAACGCGTGCAAAGATAGGATAAAATGCGAGAAAAGAGAAGAAAAAGATGTTTTTCTTTTTTGCGGGGGGGAGGGTGTCATCGTTCTATCTCCGGGGGTGCTCGCTGTCGCTCGTACCCTCGGTTACGAATAGGGGCACCCTTTCAGGGTGAGGAGTATGTATATCTATGGTGTGCTGAGTATGTATCTATGATGTCTACTATCTGTGATTATGTGTACACACCGTATGCTCATCTGCATAGTAGTACCCCGCAGGGGTACCCCCTTCAGTAACCTGGGGTACGGCGAAGCCGCACCCCAGGATATGGCACACCACCTACTCGCACCCCGTAGGGGTACCCCAGCATATAGCACGGTTACCCCCTACTATCTTATGCCTTCGTATGGTATTTTATATTCCTCTGGAAAGGCGATGACCTGGCGTTTCTCCATGGCAAGATTGCCCAGTAATGCCAGTAAACTGGAGTAATAGGCTTCCTCCACCAACATCGGGATGGGCTTCCCTGTAATCATGGCGTAGCAGAACGACTCCACCAAACTCTTTGAGCCGTCGTCAACGGCAGCACCGGTCGTGTTCGAGCCGTCGTGCACCTGAAGATTCTCTAAAATAGGTATACCCTTGGTATCGTAAAGAATCTCCGGTCGCCAGCTGGAGCCCGCCACCTTAACGGGCTTTGCTTCCTTTCGCTCTGATTCCTGAATGAATTGGAGAATGTTGGATGCGGGGGTAGGCTCTTCCAGATAAAGCAATCCCTTAGCCAGTTCCAGCGTCCCCTTACTGCCCAACACCTCTTCGTCCATGCCGTAATGTTTATTGGAAATAATCGACTCGAAAGTCATACGCTTCCCGTTCGGGTAATGATAAATGACACTGACACTGTCATATACCTCACGGCCGTCCTTCCAATACATGATATCGCCAAAGCCCGTGATATAGTCGGGCAAATCCTGATACACCCATGTTCCAAGTTGCAGTTGGTGAGCAGCCAGCTCAGTCATCAGTCCGCCGGATGTCTCTCTGTAGAGACGCCAATTAATCACCTTCTCATCGGATGCCTTGAGCAGCGGTCGGCGCCAGTCATTGTTCCGATACCAGTAGTTGCGGATATCCACAATCTCTCCCAATACGCCTTGGCGAATCAGTTCGATACCCTTCAGATACTTCGGATCGAAAAGGCGTTGCATACCGATGTAAAGCACCTTTCCAGAAGTCTTATAGGCATCATAAACCTCCTTGCACTCCTCCATTGTCCGGGCCATCGCTTTCTCGCAGAAGACATGCTTCCCAGCCCGAAGCGCAGCCAGCGTGACAGGAGCGTGGGTGTCGAGTGAGGACGATATGAGGACACCCTCCACGTTAGGATCGTGGATGGCATCCAGGTAGTTTGTATATACTTTTGCCTGCGGATATTGCTTGGCAGCATTATCGAGGTGAGGTGGGTATATATCGCAGACGGCAACGACTTCAGCTTGAGGTATCTGCATCAGATTGTTGACATGATACATACCTCGTGAGCCGGTCCCGATAAGAGCCAGCTTGGCTTTTCCTCCCTTCGCTTCCTCTGCCTGACGACGCATGAAGGCGTTGAAGGCATTCAGGGAATGGATAAAGGATGATTGTTTTGTTTCCAAAGCAGTTTGATTATTGATATTTGATTGTTAACATGGTAGAGAACAACTATGAAGGCTATATGTGAGTTATCATATTTTTACCTCAAAGCCAGGCTGATATTTACGGCTCCACAGTTTGTTCGCCTCTTTATCGTTCAGGATATGACCGTTTTTCGGATCGATATCCAGCGTGCGTCCCACTCGGTTAGCGATGTTACCCAGTTGCATCAGCAGGGTACTGATATGGCCTGTTGTCACATCAGCATGGAGCTTCGTTCCTTTTCGGATAGCATCGAAGAAATTATTGATATGGATAGCGTCCAATGTCTCGGCAGGATTCATCAGATTGTGCGGGTCAACCTTTATCTTGCTGTTCTGTTCCTTGATAAGCTTATTATTCATATCATAGATACGGTAAGAGTCATTGCTTGGAATAACCAGATTCCCTTTGGTCCCATAGAAGATAACGCCGGAGGTACTATTCTCAATCTTCTGAAGATTACAACTACGAAGTTCCAAGGTCATCGCTTTTTTCCCGCCATAATCGATGTTGATGACTTGTGTGTCGGGCGTTTCCCAATCATCATGATAGCAATAACGTCCTCCGACGGAGTTAACCCTGGTTGGGTAATCCAATTCCATTCCCCAACGTAGCATGTCGATCATGTGCGTGCCGTTGTTCAAGGCCTCGCCTGTGCCCCAATGCCAGAACCAATGCCAGTTGTAATGCACGATATTGTCTTTGTAAGGACGGCGTGGGGCAGGGCCCTGCCAAAAGTCCCAATCCAACCACTCCGGCACAGCTGTTTCTTTCCCTTTACCAATAGGGGCTCTATTATTTGCATACCAAGCCTTTCCGAAGAAGACATCACCGATCACCCCTTTTTTTAAGGCTTTGATACCTTCCACGATATTAGGCCAGCTACGTCTTTGCGTTCCAATCTGATATACTCGTTTGTATTTCTTTACGGCTTTAATTAGGGCTTCTCCTTCTGCCGGACAGTAACTTGCGGGTTTCTCTGAGTACACATCCTTACCAGCTTTCATTGCCCATAAAGAGGCGAGGGCATGCCAGTGGTCGGGTGTGGCGACGAATACAGCATCCACATCCTTTGCGTCCAAGGCCATTCGGAAATCAGTCACAATCTTTGGCCTATTGCCTTGAATCTTCTCTACGTTTTGTGCACATTTCTCTGCGGCACGTAGGTCAACATCACAAATGTAGGTGATTTCACATCCTTTCTGCTTTACGAAATTGGCAGACAAAGCATATCCACGTGCATTGACGCCGATAGCAGCTACTCTGATCCTATCATTTGCACCGATAATCTTAGTATACTCCCTCGCATTCAGATGATGCAGACTTCCACCCAAGGACAATGCTGTTGTTCCCAGAATGGTCTTTTTAATGAAATCCCGTCTTGTAGTCATGGCATTAAGTTTTTATTTACACAACAACAAATATAAAAATAATAGAGAAAAAAGTCAACTTTTGATGGATAAAAATCTATCGTCCTCCTATTTATGTTCCTTTGAAAGATGAAGTGAGTTTTCGTGTTAATTTGATTTTTATTAGGAAATCCCATCATATATGCTTATCTTTAAAACACAATTTGTAGCATAATCAAAAATAACGTAATATGAGGTTTAAGGCATTGTTTCTTTTCTTGTTTGTGACCGTCTCACTGTTTTCACAAAAAGTGGTAAAGTTGGGTATAATAGGGTTGGACACCTCTCATTCCCCAGCATTCATCAAATTGTTGAATGAGGAGAACGCAGATGAACTATATCAGGGATTTAAGATCGTGGCGGCATATCCGTATGGGTCTAAAACCATCAAGAGCAGCTATGATCGTATTCCAGACTATATTGAGGAAGCTAAGAAGTATGGAGTAAAGATTACCTCATCCATAGCGGAATTGTTGAAGGAGGTTGACTGTGTCTTCCTGGAGACAAACGATGGTAATTTGCACTTGGAACAGGCTCTTGAAGTGTTTAAGGCAGGAAAACCTTGTTTTATTGATAAGCCGGTGGCAGCCAACCTTGCTGATGCCATCGCCATCTTTAAGTTGGCCGAGAAATATAATATACCGATGTTCTCTTCCTCTTCCTTGCGGTATTCGCCTGTCAATCAGGAATTACGTGCCGGAAAATACGGAGAGGTATTCGGCGCCGACTGTTTCTCACCCGATCAGTACGAACAGAGTCATACGGATTTCACGTGGTATGGCATTCATGGCGTCGAAATCTTATACACGATCATGGGAACAGGCTGTACACAGGTGACCAGAACAACGACGAAGAATTATACGGTGACGACAGGTATTTGGGCGGACGGTAGAATCGGAACGTTCCGTGGAATACGTGACGGCCAATATTACTACGGAGGATTGGCATACTGTAAGGGGAAAGTGGTACAAGCCGGAGATTATGTCGGCTACAAGGTGCTGCTGGATGAAATCCTCAAATTCTTTAAGACAAAAGAATTGCCGATTAAGCCAGAGGAAACGATTGAGATATTCACATTTATTGAGGCTTCTCATCAAAGCAAACTGTTGAACGGAGCACCAGTCTCCATGGAAGCTGTTTACGAGAAGGGCTTGATGGATGCTGAACGCGTTCTCAGGTCGATAGGAGAATAAGTATCATGGGATAATGATTTACTTTTGTAAGAAAAACTTATTATGAATATCATCCGTTTCTTAAAGAATTGGACACTTCCTACCGCCATGGTGACGGGTACGATTGTGTATTTGATTTTTGCGTATGTTCCTTTCCTGGAGGAAGCGGCTTATTTCTTCGACCCCATTCTCGACTATATCTTCCCATGGTTCATGTTCCTTATCTTGTTTGTTACCTTCTGCAAGATAGATTTTCGGAAGATGCGCCCTAGAACATGGCACATGTGGATTTCTCTGTTTCAAATCGTGGTGTCTTTTCTCTTTGTATGGGTGATTGTTCACGAGCGGATGGAGGGTAATTCTCGCATCTTCATCGAGAGTTTGCTGACATGTGTCATTGGACCTGGAGCGGCGGCGGCAGCTATTGTGACGGATAAGTTGGGAGGGAACCTCACCTCGATGACCACGTTCACGTTTATATCAAATTTTGTTACTGCCTTATTGGTGCCTATCTGTTTCCCGTTGATCAATCCCGACATATCGATGGGATTCTGGCCATCATTCCTGCTCATCCTCTATAAGGTGTGTAGCATCTTGGTGCTTCCGATGATGCTGGCATACATCGTGAAACATTACATGAAGCGTTTCCATCAGTTTATCCTCAGCATACCCGACCTGTCCTATTATCTCTGGGCTTGCTCGTTGACCATCGTCACGGGAACCACGGTGAAACATATCTGTCATGCGGGAACAACCGTCGGTTTCTTGATGCTGATTGCTGTCTCGAGCTTGGTGCTGTGTATTATCCAGTTTGTGGTAGGCCGTGCTATCGGATCACGCCATGATGCTGTGATTGATGCCGGACAGGCTTTGGGACAAAAGAATACGGCTTTTGCTATCTGGATTGCCTATACCTATCTAGACCCACTCTCGTCGGTCGGCCCTGGTTGCTATATCCTTTGGCAGAATATCGTCAACAGCATTGAGCTGTGGGATAAACGAAAGAAAGATGAACAAAAGGCCAAGTCTTCCGCAGAAATCAAATGATCGTATAAAAAAATATCCGTAACTCGTATGAGAGCTACGGATATTTATCTGATAATGAGTATTTAAAGTGGAATGTATTCAACGAATGCTTCCATTGCCTCATAGCATGCTAATCCGAGTTTGTCGTACAACGTAGCTGTGGCACGGTTGCGGTCTTCGCTTCGTTGCCAGAACAGTCGCTCGTCGTTGCCGAGGAAAGGAGCACTCTCCATCTGCGACTGATGTTTCAGGATAGAGTTTCGTTTTGCACGAAGCTCTTCCGGACTCAGTGGAACAGCCATCTCGATGTTCTCGATTTCCCATTCAGCCCAAGCTCCACGATACATCCATGTGCGGCAATCCTTCAGCCACTCTGCGCCAGCCTCTTTCTCAACGTCGATCGCGGCGAGCACGGCGTCGGTACATACCTTATGTGTGCCGTGTGGGTCGGCCAAGTCGCCTGCCACAAAGATCTGGTGAGGCTTCACTTCGCGTAAGAGATTCAATACGATCTCGATGTCGGCCTCGCTAATCGGGTTCTTTTCGATACGTCCTGTCTCGTAGAATGGCAAGTCGAGGAAGTGAACGCGTTTCAACGGAATCTGATTGTAAGTACAAGCCGTACGAGCCTCTCCACGACGAATCAATCCCTTGATAGTCAGGATATCGCGTGTATCCATGTCGCCTTCCTTCTTTTCAGCAAGGAACTCTCTGATCTCAGTATATTTGTTCTTGATCGTCTCGTTAGAATCATTGTCAAATAACTGGTTGAACCCATTGATAAAATGAAGGAAGCGAACGACCTCTTCATCTCCGACAGCGATGTTGCCGGATGTCTCATAGGCTACGTGTACTTCATGGCCTTGCTGTACCAGTCGACGGATGGTTCCTCCCATCGAGATGACATCATCATCTGGGTGAGGAGAGAAGACGATTACCCGTTTCGGGAATGGTTTGGCACGTTCCGGACGATAGGTATCGTCAGCGTTTGGCTTACCTCCCGGCCATCCGGTAATGGGGTGCTGTAAGTCGTTGACTATCTTGATATTCACGTTGTAAGCAGAGCCGTAAAGAGCCAGCAATTCACTTAAACCATTTTCGTTATAGTCCTTATTCGTCAGTTTCAGGATCGGTTTGTTGGTCAGCAGACACAACCAGACGATAGCGCTGCGGATTAACTTGTCGTTCCACTCACAGTTGGTAACCAGCCACGGACGTTGGATACGTGTCAAGTGAGCAGCTGCGGGCAGATCGATGCACACACTGGCGTTGTTATGAATCTGCAGATAGGAAGCAGGGATGGCGTCGGTATGCTTCTCCTCCACAGCCTTACGGATGATGTCGGCTTTGCCTTCACCCCATGCCAACAGATAGACTTTCCGTGCCTGCATGATGTTCGATACACCCATCGTAATGGAGCAAGGAGGAAGATTGTCGATGCCTAAGTTGGCAGCAGCCTCAGCGTGTGAGGTGGCATCTATCAAGATAAGACGAGTGTTAGAGCTTAAGGTAGATCCCGGTTCGTTCATACCGATGTTTCCTTCACGTCCGACACCCATCAGGACAATGTCTAAGCCTCCGAATGTCTGGATGCGTTGCTCATACAAACGGCAGTGGTCGATGACTGACTCCTGTGGGATGGTTCCGTCGATGGTGAAGATATTGTTCTTGTTGATATCTACCTGGTCGAGGAACAACTCACAGAGGTGATTGAAACTGCTCTTTGCTTCTTCTTTTGGCAAAGGATAGTATTCATACAAGTTAAAGATAATCACATTGTGGAAGCTTACTCCTTCTTCACGATGACGTCGAACGAGCTCGGCATACAGCGGGCGGAGAGAAAGGCCTGTACCTGCGGCAATCACGCAAAACTTACCTTCACGTTGGAGGGACTGGATCTTCTCGATGACTTCGCTTGCGATTTGTTTGGCACCCTCATCCACAGTCTCATAAATATTGGTCGGCACTTTCTCGAAGCGTGTGAGCTCAGAGCGCTCCACGGCATTAGCCGGCTTGTAGTATTTGGTCGATATGCGGTTCAGGGTGATTTGTGAACTTAAATCTGTTCTCATAATTCTTGAGTTTGAGTGTATTAGATATGTATTGTTATATCAGGTTGTCTTTTTCGATGTCTTTGAAGTAGCGGTATGTGCCCACCTTCAGCTCATCGCACGCAGCTTCGTCACAAACGATAATTCCGTGTGGATGCATCTGCAAGGCACTGATGGTCCACATCTGTGTGATACCACCTTCAACGGCATGTTTCAAGGCACGTGCCTTGTTATGGCCATTGCAAACGATCATCACCTCTTTGGCGGCAAGCACTGTTCCCACACCGACGGTTAAGGCTGTCTTAGGCACCTTGTTGATATCATTGTCGAAGAAGCGTGAGTTAGCGATGATGGTGTCGGTAGTCAACGTCTTTACTCTCGTACGTGAGGAGAGGGAAGAGCCTGGCTCGTTGAAAGCGATATGTCCGTCAGGACCGATACCACCCATGAAGAGGTCGATACCGCCGAACGATTCGATGGCCTTCTCATAGTTGGCACATTCAGCTGCCAAGTCTTTGGCATTACCGTTGAGGATATGTACGTTTTCTTTTTTAATGTCGATGTGATTGAAGAAATTGTTCCACATGAAAGAGTGATAGCTTTCGGGATGTTCCTCTGGCAATCCTACGTATTCGTCCATGTTAAAGGTAACCACGTTGGCAAAGGAAACTTTGCCAGCTTTGTTCATCTCGATCAGTGCTTTGTACATGCCCAGAGGAGAGGAACCTGTCGGGCAGCCCAATACAAAAGGTTTCTCGGCTGTCGGTTTAGCTGCATTGATTTTTGCTGCCACATAATTGGCAGCCCATTGCGATAGTTTCTCGTAATTAGGTTCAATAATAACTCTCATTTCTATGTTGTTTAAAATTTGAATTTCAAAGATAAGGAAAAGTATTTGAATTATCTTATCTTTTAAAAGACTTTATCATTAACGGCATGGTATAATTCTTTCCAATGCTCATTAAATGCCGGCATGGAAGGGAAGAGAATGTCGGCTCCGGCATCCAACAACACCTTGTCGGGCAGCGGTCCTGTGTTCACGGCTACCGTAAAAATTTGGGCGTCAGCAGCGGCCTGAACACCTAGAGGGGCATTTTCTACGACGATGGCTTCGTTGGGTTGAAGATTTCCTTTCTTCAATCCCATCAAGTAGGGCTCGGGATTAGGCTTTCCTTTCTTGACATCAAAGGCAGTCACCATCAGCTCCTCGTGGAAGATACCGGGAAAACTATGTTCCAAACGCTGAAGCAATGTTTTCTGTCCGGAACCGGTGACGAGGATAATCTTCAACCCGTCTTCCTTGATTTGGTTCAGTACTTCCAAGGCACCCGGCATAACAGGAGGTTGAGGATGATCGTTGAACTCATTGGCTTTTGCCGCATAGATTTTCTCGATTTCCTCAGCTGTGGCGTCACGTCCTCTTTGACGTTGGCTGATGATGTTAATGGTTCCGGCACCCGTACGTCCTTCGTGCATGTATGCTTCCTCACGACTGAGGTGGAGCCCGAAACGTTTCATGACCTGATGCCATGACTCTGCGTGAATCGGCATCGAGTTATAGAGCACGCCATCCATATCGAAGAGCACAGCCTTTAGATTTATACGTTCAAAGCCATGATTCGAAAGGTAGTGTTTGATAGCTTCTGTATACATATATGAAAAAGGGCGGAACGAATCCGCCCTGATTGAATTATAATCTTGATTGAATTGCTTTTGAAGCCTCCTCATAGCCCGGCTTGTTAAGCAAGGCGAACATGTTCTTCTTATAGGCTTCCACGCCTGGTTGGTTGAACGGGTTCACACCGAGGATGTATCCGCTGACGCCGCAAGCCTTCTCGAAGAAGTAGATGAGTTGTCCAAGGTAATACGCTGTCAGTTGAGGAACGATGATACGGAGGTTTGGTACTCCACCGTCGACGTGTGCCAACTGTGTTCCCAGCTCAGCCATCTTGTTCACTTGATCTACACGCTTGCCTTCGAGGTAATTCAAACCGTCAAGGTTCTCATCATCGTGTGGCACCTTCAACTCGAAGTTCGGTTGCTCAACGGAGATAACGGTCTCGTAGATAGAACGTTCGCCTTCCTGAATCCATTGTCCCATGGAGTGGAGGTCGGTAGTCAAATCTACGGAAGCAGGGAAGATACCCTTGTTCTCTTTACCTTCAGATTCCCCGTACAACTGTTTCCACCATTCGCTGATGAAATGCAGTTTGGGATTGAAGTTTGCCAAGATCTCAATTTTCTTACCGCTTTGGTAAAGAGCGTTACGAGTAGCGGCATAAAGTGCTACTGGATTCTCTTCGAAAGGAACGTCAGTTCCCGTTGTCTTCTCCATATCCTGTGCACCAGCTACCAGTTGTTCGATGTCAAAACCGGCAACGGCGATAGGAAGCAAACCTACCGGAGTGAGGACAGAGAAGCGTCCGCCTACGTTATCAGGAATGATAAAGCTCTTATAGCCTTCTTTGTCGGCTGTGACGCGAGCTGCACCTTTCTTGGCATCAGTGATGGCAACGATAACCTTCTTTGCCATTTCCTTGCCGCGTTGCTCCTCGCATTGTTTCTTCAACAGGCGGAATGACAGAGCAGTCTCAGTCGTCGTACCTGATTTAGAGATGTTGATAACACCAAATTTCTTATCTTTGAGGAAGGTAGTCAGTTCATATAAGTAATCCTCGCCGAGGTTATGTCCTGCATAGACAATCACCGGACCGTTCTTTTGAGCCTTCAGCCATTCGAAACTGTTGGATAATGCCTCGATGACGGCACGAGCGCCGAGGTAGCTACCACCGATACCGGCTACGACAACGATGTCGCAGTTCTCACGTAAGATGTTGGCAGTTGCCTTGATGTCGGCAAGATGTTCAGCAGTGATAGAGGTTGGAAGATGCAACCATCCCAAAAAGTCATTACCTTGTCCTGTACCATTCTCTAATGTCTCCATGCAGGTTTTTACCTGTGGCTCGTAGGCAGCGATGGTTTCCTTTGAGATGAAGCCTGTTACCTTGTCGATATTCAATACCATTTTCTTCATTGTCAGTTGTTTTTATCTAAAAGAATCTGTTAATAATTTTATTTCTATTGTGGGTGAGATATGTTCGTAGAGGATGTTGTAGACAGCGTCAACGATAGGCATGTTCACGTGCATGTGTCGGTTGATTTCCTTGATGCACTTCGTGCCATAATAGCCTTCTGCGACCATTTCCATCTCGATTTGTGCGCTTTTTACGGAGTAGCCTTTACCGATCATCGTTCCGAACACGCGGTTGCGACTGAAGTTGGAGTAGGCTGTTACCAGCAGGTCGCCCAGATAAACGGAGTCGTCGACATCGCGTTGAGTAGGATTTGCCGCATCAAGGAATCGTTGCATCTCTTCGATGGCGTTCGAAACCAAGACAGCCTGAAAGTTATCACCGTATGAGAGTCCACTGCAAATGCCGGCGGCAATGGCGTAGATATTCTTCAGTACTGAGGCATATTCGATACCCGACACATCCTCGCTGATGGAAGTCTTGATATAACTTCCGGCAAGAGAGCGTGCAAAGATTTCAGCTTTCTTGATGTCGTAACAGCCGATGGTAAGGTAGGAGAGACGTTCCAATGCTACTTCCTCAGCGTGACACGGGCCCGAGATCACGGCGATATTCTCATACGGAACCTTGTATTTCTTATGGAAATATTCCGATACGATGATGTTCTCTTCCGGGACGATACCTTTGATGGCGGTGACGATGAACTTATCCTTGATCTTTACCTTCAGCTTCTTCAGGTGGAGTTTCAGATAAGGTGACGGCGTAACGAAGATGAGGGTATCCGCACTGTCAACGACTGCGTTCACATCCGACGACAGGAAGATACGGTTCATATCAAACTGCACACTTGTCAGGTAAGCTGGATTATGTCCGAGACGTTTGAACTCTTCTACACGGTCGTCTCTTCGCAAAAACCAGTTGATGGAGTCGGCGTTGTGTAACACCAGCTTTGCGATGGCTGTCGCCCAGCTTCCTCCGCCAATAATCGCTATTTTACCTGGAAGTTTCATGCCAATTTATTGATCCAGCCTGCTACTTCGTCTACTGTCGGATTGGTTAATCCTAATTTATATTTCTTGTTGACACCACAAATGTCCATGTGAACTTTCTGTGGATTAACATCTTTCATGTCACTTACGAGGTTGTATCCTGCCTTTTGAATGACAGGTACCCAATCTTCAGCGATGCCCAGTTCCAAATACTTGGCTACCGGATCCTTGCCGACAACTTTCTCCGGACGCATCTGCGGGAAGAGCAATACTTCCTGGATGAATGTCTTGCCGGTCATCAGCATAACGAGGCGGTCGATACCGATTCCGATACCACTTGTCGGAGGCATACCATATTGTAATGCTCTAAGGAAGTCTTGGTCGATGATCATTGCTTCGTCGTCGCCCTTTTCTGAGAGTCGCATCTGCTCTTTGAAACGCTCTTCCTGGTCGATTGGGTCGTTAAGCTCTGAATATGCATTGGCCAATTCCTTGCCGTTGACCATCAACTCGAAGCGTTCTGTGAGCCCTGGTTTTGAGCGGTGCATCTTTGTCAGCGGTGACATCTCTACCGGATAGTCGATGATGAAGGTTGGTTGGATGAAGGTACCTTCGCAGAATTCGCCGAAGAGCTCATCGATCAGTTTGCCTTTACCCATGGTCTCATCAATCTCCATACCCTTTGACAGACAGAACTGACGAATCTCTTCCTCGGTCTTGCCTTCACAGTCGAAGCCGGTCTTTTCTTTGATCGCTTCGAGGATAGGCAGACGGCGATAAGGTGCCTTGAAGCTGACGATATTACCGTCGATCTCTCGCTCTGGGCTACCGTTGACAGCGATACAGATTGTTTCGAGCAGCTTTTCGGTGAACGACATCATCCAGTTGTAATCCTTATATTGAACGTAAAGCTCCATACAAGTGAACTCAGGATTGTGATTGCGGTCCATTCCTTCGTTGCGGAAGTTCTTACCAATCTCGTATACACCTTCAAACCCACCGACGATCAGTCGTTTCAGGTAAAGCTCAGTGGCAATACGCATATAGAACTCCATGTCGAGCGCGTTAAAATGTGTGGTAAACGGACGAGCAGTTGCTCCGCCTGGGATATTCTGCAGGGTAGGAGTCTCCACTTCAGTGTAGCCCGCATTGTCAAGATAGTCACGCATGGTCTTGATAACCTTCGCACGCTTCAGGAAGATATCTTTTACGCCATCGTTAACAACTAAGTCGACATAGCGTTGACGGTAACGGAGTTCAGGATCTTCAAACTTATCATAAGCCACACCATCCTTATACTTCACGATAGGCAGAGGCTTAAGAGATTTTGACAGAAGGGTCAACTTCTGTGCATGGATACTGATCTCACCCATTTGGGTACGGAATACAAAACCTTCGATACCGATAAAGTCGCCCAAGTCGAGCAAGCGCTTGAATACGACATTGTATAAATCCTTATTCTCATCTGGACAGATGTCGTCGCGAGTAACATACACTTGGATACGGCCTTTTGAGTCTTGAAGCTCAATGAAAGAAGCCTTGCCCATCACACGACGGCTCATCATACGGCCTGCCACAGAGACGTGTCTTACCTCTGGAGCATCGTCTTTAAACTCATTTTTTATATCGGTGGAGAAAGCGTTCGTTACATACTCGTCTGCCGGATAAGGATTGATGCCCATCGCACGCAACTCGTTTAGACTGTTCCGTCTAATTATCTCTTGTTCACTTAGTTCTAATACGTTCATTTTATGAAAACTTTATCATTAATGATGCAACATCGTTGCCACTTTACATGGCCATTTGGTATGAAATAGCCACATTACTGCAATTTGGTGCAAAATTACGAAAGATTTTTAAAATATCCCCATATTCAATGGAAATTCTATATATTTGCATATACGAAAAGAGGATGTAATCATCCATGTAAATCTAAATGAGGCATGAGAAATAACTATCTTCCATTCTTGTTGGTCTTGTTGTTCTTGACTTGTCCTGTATGGGGACAGAAAAAGGTGAGAACGGGCAAGCAACCGCTTTTTGGCAAGGCCTTGCAGACGTATACAATCTCATCCTCTCAGCTCAGTGGAGCTACATTCTATTTAGTAAGTGGTCATGGTGGTCCGGATCCGGGTGCTATCGGCATTTATCAGGGCCGACCGATTCATGAAGATGAATATGCGTACGATATTATCCTCCGTCTGGCTCGTGAACTGTTAACCCGAGGCGCGAAAGTAGAGGTTATCATCCAGGATAAAAACGATGGAATCCGCGACGATAAGGTACTGAGCAGCAGCAAACGGGAGACATGTATGGGGGCTGCAATCCCTTTGAATCAGAAAGCACGGCTACAACAACGTTGTGATAAGATCAACGCCTTGGCAAAAGGGGATAAGAACAAGTATAAGCGTGCTGTCTTTATCCATGTCGATAGTCGTAGTAAAGGGAAACAAATCGATGTGTTCTTCTATCATGCGCCAGGTAGCGCCAAAGGAAAAGCGGCGGCTACACAATTACGTAACACCTTCACGGCAAAATATAAACAGCATCAGCCTACACGTGGTTTTAGTGGAACTGTAAGCGAACGCGATCTCTACGTACTTCGTAATGCGAATCCTGTAGCTGTGTTCCTTGAATTGGGAAATATCCAACACCATCGTGACCAACAGCGGTTGATTCTCAGCAGCAATCGGGAGGCTCTCGCCAAATGGATTGCCGAAGGCCTCGTTGCCGACTATAAGAAGAATAAATGATACGCTCTTCTTCCTTCTTCTTCTTTAAACTATGTTAAAGCTTTCTTCGAAAAGTGTTAACTTCTTGGAAAATATGCTATATTAGTTTCTCTAAATATCCCTGCCTTATTACATAGAATTTATTTAATCTTAAAAATAATAGAATTATGAGAAATGCTAGATTAGTAACATTGATGAGCTGTCAATGGGCAGACATGGATTTGGACACATTGTGCACCAAAGCTGCCGATATGGGATACGATGGTATCGAACTTGCCATTTGGGGTAATCATTTGGATCCTATTCGTGCGGCTAAGGATGATGCTTATGTAGAAGAAATTAAAGCCATCTTCAAGAAGCATGGTCTTGTGGTAAAGGCATTATGCGCTCATGTGCCGAGCCAATGTGTGGGCGACTACAACGATCCACGTCTGAATAACTTTGCTCCGGCTGAATTGGCCGACAATCCTGATGGCATACGTGCATGGGCTATCGAAACCATGAAGGCTGCTGCCATCGCTGCTCGTAAGTTGGGTGCATATTGCATAACAGGATTCGTTGGATCTCCTATTTGGAAGTACATGTATTCCTTCCCTCAGACCACCGAAGAGATGATTGAGAAAGGATTCCAAGAGATTTATGACCTTTGGTGCCCTATTCTGGAGGTCTTCCGCGAGAACGGTATCAAATATTGCCTTGAGGTTCATCCTGCTGAGATAGCTTTCGATTATTATACCACCAAACGTTTGCTTGAGAAGTTCAAGGATTGGCCTGAATTTGGCTTGAATTTCGACCCAAGTCACTTATATTGGCAGGGTATCAAGCCTCATTTGTTCCTGGAAGACTTCATCGACCGCGTTTATCATGTGCATATGAAGGACTGTGCTGTGACATTGAACGGTCGTAGTGGTATTCTCTGCTCACATATCGACTTTGGTGACATGCGCCGTGGCTGGAATTTCAGATCTTTAGGTCATGGTGATATCAATTTCGAGGAGATTATCCGCGTTCTGAATGCATACAATTACCAAGGTCCTCTTTCTGTAGAATGGGAAGACTCTGGAATGGATCGGGAATATGGTGCTCGAGAGGCTTGTGAGTTTGTTCGTAAGATAGATTTCAAACCTTCTGACATCAAGTTCGATGCGGCTATAAAATCTTAAGGTGAGTGCTAATGTAACAAATAAAAACTATTATATCATGATTGACAGAAAACTCAGAATGGGTATGATTGGCGGAGGTGGAAGCGCCATGATTGGTCCCATCCATCTGCGTGCAGCATTGATGGAGAATGATATCGAACTCGTTTGCGGTTGTTTTAGCCGCAACTATCAGACATCTCTGGATACGGGAAAGAAATGGCACGTTGCCGAAAACCGCATCTATCGTGACTACAAGGAGATGTTGGAGAAAGAAGCCTTGTTACCTAAGGAAGAACGTATGGATTTCGTATCTATCGTTACACCTAATAAATATCATTATGAGCCAGCTGCTATGGCACTTGACAAAGGATTCGATGTCGTATTGGATAAACCGATGACTTTCTCTTTGGAGGAGGCTCTGAAGCTACAGGAAAAGGTAGAAAAGACTGGTCGTATCTTGGCTCTTACTCATACCTACTCAGCTTATCCTGCTGTCAAGGAGATGAAATCTCGCATCGCAGCAGGTCAACTTGGTAAGTTGAGACGTGTCTATGTGGAATATACTCAGGGATGGCTCTCAAAACGTATTGAGTTAGAGGGCGGAAACAATGCCGGTTGGCGTACTGACCCGAAACTATCGGGTAAAGGCGGCTGTGTAGGCGACATTGGTACGCATGCTTGGCATCTCTCGGAATATATCACTGGTGAAAAAGTGGTAGAACTGTGTGCCGAACTGAATACCTTCGCAGAAGGACGTCCTATTGACGACGATATTGCTGCTCTCCTCCGTTATACAAATGGTGTACATGGTGTACTTCACGCTACTCAGATTGCGGTGGGTGAGGAAAATCGATTGGATATCCGCATTTATGGTGAGAAAGGTGGCTTCGAATGGCATCAGCATGATCCTAACACGCTGTTAGTGAAATGGCCCGACCGTCCAGTAGAAATTGTTCGCACAGGAAACGGGTACATGGGTGATTTGGCTAAATGGAATACGCGTACCCCTGGTGGCCATCCGGAAGGTTATATTGAAGCTTTCTCGAACATCTATCGCAACTTTACGAAGACGGTTCTTGCCAAAATGGAGAACAAGGAACCGAAACCTGAATATCTGGATTTCCCGACCGTCTATGATGGAGTGCGTGGCCTTCAGTTTATCGAAACGATGGTCGCTTCAGGATACAGCGATGAAGGTAAATG
>CAMVLL010000039.1 GCA_947168315.1 uncultured Bacteroidota bacterium
AGAAGAATATCGTAAGCCAGGTGAAGGCGCAAAGGGTATTGAGATTGATCTCGACAAAGGTATTGATGCAGTACGTGCAGAATTGACGAAATATCCTGTATCTACGCGCGTCAGCTTGAAGGGAACAATCATCGTTGCCCGTGATATCGCTCATGCTAAGTTGAAAGCTCGTCTGGATGCTGGTGAGGAAATGCCTGCTTACTTCAAGGATCATCCTATCTTGTACGCAGGTCCGGCAAAGACTCCACAAGGTTATCCTTGTGGCTCAATGGGTCCGACTACTGCGAACCGTATGGATCCGTATGTTGATGAGTTCCAGGCTCATGGTGCTTCATTAGTCATGATTGCAAAGGGAAATCGTACACAGGTTGTTACCGATGCATGTCAGAAGCATGGAGGTTTCTATTTAGGAACGATTGGTGGTGTAGCCGCTGTTCTTTCTCAAAGCAGTATCAAGTCGATTGAGTGTGTAGAATATCCGGAACTGGGTATGGAGGCCATCTATAAGATTCAGGTAGAAGACTTCCCTGCATTTATCTTGGTGGATGACAAGGGTAATGATTTCTTCAAACAACTGAAACCGTGGACTTGCGGATGTAAGTAAGAAATAGGTAATATTCTAGAATAGTATAATCGTCAAGTAGTTCCAGTTTCGGATTACTTGACGATTTCTTTTATGCTTTGGTTAGTAAGCTTCCCTGTACTTCCTTTCGTCTTTATCTTCTAAGATGCTTAGATAGGAGGTATAGCGTGAAAGGCTGATTTGATGATTTTCAACAGCTTCCAGCACAGCACATCCTGGTTCGTGGGTGTGTGTGCAATTGTTGTACTTACAGTTGGCTGATACTTGGAAGATCTCCTTAAAATAATGTCCTACTTCCTCATCTTTCATGTCGAAGGTGCCGAAACCTTTGATTCCGGGAGTGTCGATGATATATCCATCGTCTTCGAATGGGAACATTTCCGAGAATGTAGTGGTATGCATACCGGTGTTGTGTGCATCCGAGATCTCACCTGTCTTTAGATTCAGTTCTGGAAGAAGGGTATTGATGAGGGTCGATTTCCCAACACCAGAGTTTCCGGAGAAAAGAGTTATCTTCCCCTTGAGCGCTTCTTTCACGTTGTCAATGCCAATCTGCTTTTTTGCTGAAATGGAGAAGCAAGGATAGCCGATGGAGGTGTAGAGTTGAGTAAGCTCTTGTAAGAGACGTAACTCATTATCATTATACCGGTCAATCTTATTGAAGATTAAGGTGACTGGTATTCGATATGCTTCAGCGGAGGCGAGGAAACGGTCGATGAAAATCGTAGATGTTTCGGGGTAGTTGATAGTAACAATCAACATACACTGGTCTAAGTTTGCGGCCAGTATATGTGATTGTTTTGATAGGTTGGATGCTTTACGGATGATATAGTTCTTACGGTCGTCAATTTCTGAGATAAAGGCTGTACCTTCATTATTCAGGATAATCTGGACACCATCTCCAACAGCAATCGGGTTGGTACTTCGGATTCCTTTCAGTCTGAAATTACCTTTTATCTTACAGTTGATCAGTTGACCGTCGTCTGTCTTGACTTGATACCAACTTCCCGTGTTCTTAACTACTAATCCGTGCACTTCTTTTGTCTTAAACGGTCATGATTTCCTTGTTCTTCGCAGCCAGAATCTCATCAATCTGCTTGATGAACTTATCATGAATCTTTTGCAGCTTAGCTTCTCCATCTTTCTGCATATCCTCAGGCATACCGTCGTTCTTCACAGCCTTCTTGAGTGCTTCAATAGTGTCACGGCGTGCATTACGGATACTCATCTTAGCCTCTTCAGCCTCACCTTTACATTGCTTGGTCAGTTGTTTACGACGCTCCTCAGTCAATGGTGGGATACCAATACGGATAATCTCACCGTTGTTCTCTGGCATAATACCCAGTGAAGAGTCGATGATTGCTTTTTCGATAGGGCGGAACATGTTTTTATCCCATGGGCGGATAGCGATACTACGTGGGTCAGGAGTAGTTACAGCTGCCACATTAGAAATCGGCATTAATGATCCATAGGATTCAACTCGGATACCGTCCAGTAAACGGATATCTGCTTTGCCAGCACGAATATGTGCTAATGTGTCTTCCAAATGCTCAATGGCGCTATTCATTCTCTTTTCCGCATCATTGAGGTAAGTTTTAGCGTCTGCCATATATGATCAATTTTAAGGATTAATACATTTAAATCGAACAAAAATATATTATAAAATTTGTTTTTGCAATAAATCGGTCATTTTTCAAATTAACTATGAACCAGCGTACCAATTTCTTCTCCTTCAATAACTTTCTTAAGGTTGCCTAACTTATCCATGTTGAATACGTAGATAGGAAGATTGTTGTCCCTGCACATAACGATGGCTGACAAGTCCATTACTTTCAGGTTACGATCCAATACTTCGTCGTAGCTGATATCGTCAAACTTTGTGGCAGTCGGGTCTTTCTCTGGGTCGGCGGTGTAAACGCCATCAACGCGGGTACCTTTCAGCATAACGTCGGCTTCAATCTCGATGCCTCGCAGTGATGATCCGGTATCAGTCGTGAAGAACGGATTACCTGTACCGGCCGTCATGATGACAATCTCTCCATTCTCCAGACATTCGATGGCTCTCCATTTATTATAAAACTCACCGATTGGCTCCATGCGGATGGCTGTCAGTACACGACTTTTCACTCCGGCTGCTCCTAAGGCACTGCTCAATCCTAAACCGTTGACTACGGTTGCCAGCATACCCATCTGATCTCCTTTCACACGGTCGAATCCTTTGGATGCTCCTTTCAACCCGCGGAAGATATTTCCTCCACCAATAACGATTCCTATCTGGATACCCATCTCATGGATCTCCTTGATTTGTTGCGCATATTCGGCCAATCGCTTTTCGTCAATGCCGAAACCTTTTTCACCGGCGAGGCTTTCGCCGCTCAACTTCAATAATATTCGTTTAAATCTTGCCATATATCTTTTATTTCTGATTTACCATCCTGTCTTGTTCCATCCGGCGGCTGAATACCATGCCAACGTATGGAAATAATTCTTTATTTCTTGTTCTTGGAACTGTCGTGGAATATAGATTGGCAATCCTCCAGCATTACTGTCGATGTCAAACATTGATTTTATGGAACTGGAATAGTTGGCTGGGGTTGTAACCCAATATATCATCGCTTTATCAAACGCGCTCTTCCAGGTCATATAATCTCCATTCCTGTTTGTCAGTTTTTCCATGAATTCCTTGAAGTCATGATAGTAGAGATTGGGTTTTCGATTATCATAGCAAAAGATATCACTATAGTCTATGACTTCTCCATCTTTAATGTTTGCTGAAATGATTTTGGCGGTTTGAGCGGCGAGATTTTCCAGCTCATTCAGCTTGATAGTTCCCATTGAGACACCGCCTGTCCAATTATCGTTAGAGATGCGGATGCCGTTGTTGTAGAGGGCTTTATAATAGGTGTAATAAGCATTAGCAATACTTTTACCTACGTTTTCTGTCTTGTCGAACAAAGCAGGAACGACATCCTGATATGGTGCTCCTGGACCAGGTATCTCAGTTGGACAACTGACGAGATAGTCGCCAACGTTTCTCAACTCATAAGCTGTCTCAATGTTTAGCATGTAACATGCGTCAAAGAAGAGAAAGGCCAGATGCTTGGTCGATTTCAAGGCATTAGCCATGTCGGTGATGTTCATATAGCTGTTCGACATCGTATCCGATCCCCACCATTCCAATTTCTGTTCGTTGGCCGCTAAGATTTTCTTTTCTGAACGTGTGGAAGGAGCGGGAATCCATGCTTCTCCGTGCGACCAGAACACGATGCCGTATGAGCCGGCTGGATAAGCTTTGAAAGCTTGGTCGATGATCTGTCGCATGATAGTCGGGTCAACGGAATTATGTTCTGTATAAGTTTCAATAACGTCTTGAGTAGCGTTCCCCTTTTTGTCGGTCGACATGTGTATCAGTCGTGGCTGGGAGTGGTCGTCTATATAAATAAGGAGATGGTCGGTCTTGGGATTGATTTTCTTTACCCCCTCTTCAATCTCTGCAATGTCCTTGTTGATGAATGACGAAAGTGAGTTCTCTCCAGCTATATATATAAGGACTGTACGACTGTTCGGTGCCACAGGATCATCATCGTCATGATGATGGCAGGCACTGGCGCAAAAGACTAGTCCAATCAGACAAATCAAATGAATAATCTTGTTTCTCATAATGTAAAACGTATCTTGTGACAAAGATAGTGATTTTCCTGAAAAGTAAAAGATTCGCTCTCTCTTTTTATAGGTTGTGTATATACAGAAAGCGGAAGATAATCATCATATCTTCCGCTTTTTATCTTTAAGCCACAAGGGGAAAGGCTTTATTCTACCTCACCGATTGAATTGCCGTATTCCATCTCTCCTTGAACAACGAAGAATACATCTTCTTTGTCGTACGGGCCCATGCCATCTTTCTTTGCTTCCTCTACAATGTAGTTTACGATCTTGTCCTGATCAATGTTGATATAACCTTCATCGTCTGGCTCTTGATCAAGGATGCCGCTGTTTACATAGTAATCAGCAATCACGTCGATGATGTAATAGATGTCATCATCGGTAAATTTATCCTTTAGCTCTTGTGGAATATAGTTCTTGATAAATTCAACCGTTCTGATATCTTCCTCATCATCCAATAAGAAATCGTCATTCTCTGCCATGGTTGTTGTTTTTAAAGTAACCCTTTGAATTTAACTTCCAATGCGGCCTTAGTAGTAGCACCAACCTGCTTGTCAACGATTTCGCCATTCTTGATGAAAAGAATTGTTGGGATATTTCGTATGCCAAACTTGATGGCCAACTCGTCATTGTCGTCCACATTGCACTTACCTACGTTGATTTGTCCGGCATATGCTTCAGCCAAAGCCTCTACATCTGGACCAATCTTCTTACAAGGGCCGCACCAAGGTGCCCAAAAGTCAATCACTAGTGGTTTACCACTGTTCAATACTTCAGCAAAGTTGCTATCATTAATTTCAATTGCCATATTTATATTCCTTTTAAATGTTTGCTACAAATATACTAATTAATTTTATAGTTGATTGATGGTTTATCGCTTAAAAAATCAATTATTTTACGTTGTACTGAAATCTTCTTTTTTCTTGATGTCAGCATAACGTTTGTCTCGTGGTCATCATCATATATTTGAAAATACAGATCGACTTTCCCTGGGTTTTTATCAACGTTATCCATTAACTCGGCGATAAAGTCTTCTGTGATAGAGGAAACTGGCATCGAAATGGTTAGTTTCTCGATAATCGTATCCTTGATATCAGATAACAGGTCAATCTTATTGATGACAATTTCATATTCCTCCTTGTTCCATCGCTTAGCCTGACAACGTCCTTTCATATACAGGAACATCCCTGGAACGAAATAATTCTTCTTTTCTATCCAGTCCTTATCGTAGAAAGTAAACTCGTGTGAGCCGGAGTAGTCTTCTACCTTGGCAGTGCCGAAAGGATTTCCTCTTTTGGTGAGTCCTTCACGAAGGGAGGTGACGATACCGCCCATGGTGACATCACTATCGTGCAGATGGGTAATGTCATCAAGTTCTTGCATTTTTACATTGCAGACATCATTCAGGATGACATAGTACTCATCGAGTGGATGTGCGGAGAGGTAGATACCTACCAGTTCACGTTCTTTGTTCAATCGTTCCAGACTGCTCCATTCTGGTGCGTTGGGAATTTCCGGGGTGGCAACGGCGACGTCGTCAAAAGCACCAAAGAGTGAGACAGCTGTGGCTGCCTTGTCCATCTGGTATTTATTGCCATAGCGTACCAATACATCACTGAATGTCTCACCTTTCGAGTTCTTTTCGAAGAAGTCCTCTCGTTTGATACCTTCGAAGCTGTCGAATACGCCTGCCAAAGCCATACATTCGATATTCTTTCGATTGCAAGCCGACAGGTTAACACGCTGCACGAAATCGAAGATGTCCTTATACGGTCCGTTCTTCTCACGCTCTTCGATGATGCTCATCACAGCATTCTCACCAACACCTTTGATGGCTCCTAGACCAAAACGGATGTCTCCTTTGTGGTTTACAGAGAACTTCAGGTAGCTCTCGTTGATATCCGGTCCGAGTGTAGGAATTCCTGTCTGCTTACATTCATCCATGAGCTTAGTGATCTCGGTGATGTTCGAAATATTCCGGCTCATGGTGGCTGCCATATATTCGGATGGATAGTTAGCTTTCAGGTATGCTGTCTGATATGCCACCCAAGAATAGCAGGTGGCGTGTGATTTGTTGAAAGCGTACGAAGCGAACTTCTCCCAATCGGCCCAGATCTTCTCGAGTGTCTCTTTGGGGTAACCGTTATTCATTCCTCCGTCGATGAACTTCGGTTTCAAGTGATCCAGCTTGTCACGAAGCTTCTTTCCCATGGCTTTTCGTAATGTATCTGACTCACCTCGGGTAAAGTTTGCCAGCAAACGGGATAGCAACATGACTTGCTCTTGATAGACCGTGATGCCGTAAGTGTCCTTCAGGTATTTTTCCATGATAGGGATATCGTAAGCAATTGGCTTTCGTCCATGCTTGCGGTCGATAAAGTCCGGGATATAATCCATTGGTCCTGGCCGGTATAATGCGTTCATGGCAATCAGGTCCTCGAAAGTGGAAGGTTGTAACTCACGCAAGTACTGACGCATACCGACAGACTCAAACTGGAAGGTACCTACAGTACGCCCCTCACAATATAGTTGATAGGTGGCAGGGTCGTTGATGTCGATATTCTCCACTTTGATGGTGATACCTTTGCTATGCTTGATATTCTCGACAGCTTCCTTGATGATGGATAGCGTCTTTAAGCCAAGGAAGTCCATCTTGATGAGGCCTGTATCCTCAATGACCGAACCTTCGTATTGGGTAACTACCAGTCTTCCTCCCGATGCCTTATCATCAACGGTGCTGACAGGAACCCAGTCGGTAATATCATCTCTGCAGATGATGGTACCACATGCGTGAACGCCGATATTTCGTACGTTCCCTTCCAACATGCGGGCATATTTGATTGTGTCTCTGATGATCGGATTATTGGAAACTTCTGCCTGCTTCAATTCCGGAACAAAGTCGATGGCATTAGCCAGATTAATCTTCTTGTCGGGGATACGGTCGGGTATCAACTTACACAAACGGTCGGATTCGCTGAGTGGAAGTTTCTGTACACGTGCGACATCCTTAATGGCCGATTTGGCAGCCATCGATCCGTATGTGATGATATGTGCAACTTTGTTGTAACCGTACTTCTGTGTTACCCAATCAAGCACCTTGCCTCTACCATCATCATCGAAGTCAACATCAATATCCGGCAGGGAGATGCGGTCAGGATTCAGGAATCGTTCGAACAGTAAGTCATATTTGATAGGGTCAATTTGGGTAATTCCCAAACAATAGGCGACTACCGATCCGGCAGCGGAACCACGGCCAGGACCCACTGATACGTCTAACTCTTCCCGAGCAGCACGAATAAAGTCCTGTACAATCAAGAAGTAGCCTGGGAAACCCATGGTCTTCATGATATGCAGCTCAAATTTGATGCGTTCCTTGATCTCATCGCTCAAGTCCTCACCATAAATCTTCTTGGCACCATCCATCGTCAGCTTTCCCAGATAGTCGGCTTCCAACTTGATCCTGTACAGTTTGTTGTATCCTCCAAGCTTCTTGATTTTTGCATTGGCGGCTGCCTCATCCATCACCACGTTGCCGTTCTCATCCCGAGTAAACTCGTCAAACAAATCTTTCTCAGTATATTTCTGACGATACAACTCTTCCGTACCGAACTCCTCAGGAATGGCAAAGTTCGGCATAATCGGTTCGTGGTCGATGGAGTACATCTCAATCTTATTCAGGACCTCGATGGTATTGCTCAAAGCATCAGGAATATCATTGAAGAGTTCGTTCATCTCTTCTTTGGTCTTGAACCATTCTTGCTTGGAATAGAGCATGCGGGTAGGATCGTCTAGATCCTTTGCGGTGCTCAGGCAGATAAGTCGGTCGTGAGCTTCGGCATTGTCTTCGTCAACAAAGTGTACATCATTGGTACAAACCACTTTGATACCGTATTTCTTGGAATATTCAAGTAGTTTCTCGTTGGCTATTTGCTGTAGCTTATAGGTCTCATGGTTAGCACGTTCGACAGTTGCCTTGTGGCGTTGTAATTCAAGATAATAGTCGTCGCCAAAGACACGTTTGTACCATTGGATAGCCTCTTCTGCGGCAGAAAAATTTCCTGCAATAATGTGGTGAGGAACTTCCCCGGCGATGCAGGCCGAACAAACAATCAGTCCCTCATGATACTTCTCCAGTTCGACACGGTCGGTTCGTGGACGGTTGTAGAATCCGTCTGTCCACGCTTTCGATACCAGCTTAATCAGGTTATGGTATCCTTTTAGGTTCTTTGCCAATACGATAAGGTGGTATCCGCTCGAATCTCTTTTTCCATCTTTATCTGTAAGACGTCTGCGGGCAACGTACATCTCGCAACCGAAAATCGGGATGAAGAGCCTTTTCTTAGCCTCTTCCAACTCTTGTTGAAGTTCTTCCAAACTTTTCTCGTTGGAAGCCGAAGGGTCATAACTGTCAATCTTCTTTTGCAGCTCACCGATCGTCTTCTTAACACCACCATTTTTCTTGTTGCAATAATTGAAATATTCTTTGATACCGTACATGTCACCGTGGTCGGTAATGGCCATACCTCTCATCCCGTTTCCTATAGCTTTTTCAACAAGCTTAGGGATGGATGCTTGTCCATCAAGGATGGAGTATTGTGTGTGTACGTGTAGGTGTATGAAATCTTGCATAAAAAAGAAAGTTCTAAAATTACTCAAAGATACGTCGGTTTATTCAAAGCAGCAAAAAGGAGGAATAGAAGTTATGAACAATCTTATTTGCTGTACGGATTTTTTGCCGAAATGAATATTTGATACTTTTTTATTTGCACGTTGAATAAATAAAGATTACTTTTGTGTGCTATTTGGCATATTTAGTCATGAATCGAATAAAAAAGTTAAAAAAGATACGACTTCATAGAGAAGGTACAGGTACATTGGTTGTTTGTGCTATTGTCCTTGTTATATTAAATACATTCTTTTTCTATTTGTTCCCTTCTCACATTCCTTTTTACATTATTCTTGGAGTCAGCATTCTACTATATTCCCTGATGTTGAACTTCTTCCGTTGTCCGATTCGTTTTTTTGAAGGTGATACGGAGAAGGTGGTTGTTGCTCCTGCAGATGGGAAGGTGGTAGTCATTCAGGAAGTGAATGAGGATGAGTATTTGCATGAGCGTAGGCTGATGATCTCTATCTTTATGAGTCCGTTGAATGTTCATGCCAACTGGTATCCGGTCGATGGTGAGGTGAAATTGGTGGAACACCAGGATGGTAGATTCCGTAAGGCTTATTTGCCTAAAGCAAGTACTGAGAATGAACGTTCTGCTGTACTTATTGAGACACCGGAAGGTGCTAACATCCTTGTCCGTCAGATAGCTGGTGCGATGGCTCGTCGTATTGTGACTTATGCCAACCAAGGTGATACGTGTTATATTGATGAGCACTTAGGTTTTATCAAGTTTGGCTCCCGTGTTGACGTATATTTGCCGATGGATTCGGAGATTTGTGTGAAAATGGGGCAGAAGACTACGGGTAATCAAACGATTATCGCAAAACTGAAATAACAGTTGCCCATGGCTAACTTCATTGTCCGTAACATACCGAATACGATTACATGCCTCAACTTATTTTCTGGTTGCATTGCTTCCGTTATGGCTTTTCAGCATCGCTTTGAGGCAGCTATCGCCTTTATTCTTTTAGGCGCTTTTTTCGATTTCTTTGATGGTATGACAGCTCGTCTGTTGAATGTGTCTGGTCCTTTAGGAAAGGAGTTGGATTCTTTGGCAGATGATATCACATTTGGCTTTGCTCCGGCAGCCATCGTCTATTCATTATTTCAAGAAGTTCATTATCCCGATTTTATGGCATCATGGAATGTCGTAATGCCTTACACTGCTTTCTTGATAGCAGTCTTTTCAGCTTTACGATTGGGTAAGTTCAATATAGATACTCGTCAGACTAGCACGTTTATCGGTTTACCGACACCAGCCAATGCCATCTTTTGGGGCTCGTTGGTTGTTGGTGCTCACTCATTCTTGGTGTCAGAGTCGTTTAATGCGATTTATCTGTTTATCTTGGTAGTCATCATGTCGTTATTGTTGGTAGCCGAGGTGCCGATGTTTTCGTTGAAATTTCATAGCCTCACATGGAAAGAGAATAAAATCCGTTTTCTTTTCCTCATCGTATGTATTCCTTTGCTGGTATTCCTGAAGATTAGTGGATTTGCTGCCATCATTCTTTGGTATATTATCCTCTCATTGGTAACGATGAAGAGAGGGGAAGCTTAAATTAGCCGACTATGTATTTCCTTTTGTTCATATTCCTGTTCATCTTGTCGATTATCTTCTTCGGCTTATTTGCGATTGGTAGTTTTGTCAATCGTTTGATTCGGATTGTCAAGCCAGAGAAAAAGCGTTCTCAGTCGTACGAAACAGGTAAAGGTGATACATCAGATACTTCTAATTATACTCATACCGGTGACAAATACTTTGAGGATAATGAAGGGGAATATGTAGAATATGAGGATATCTCAGAATAAGGTAACATAACCCTTTCTTATATTCGTGTTGTTGCTAGCATTTTATTCGTATCTGGAATGCCAATAAAAAACATAGGCCTTTCAAAAACTCGATGTTTTGTTTCAGAAACTTGATGTTTGGCTGCAGAAACTCAGTTTTTGGCCTCAAAAACTCGAATTCTGAAAAGAAAAGCACGATAGTAGAATGTTGAAAACTCAACAAATCTTGTCCTGCCACCACTCCGTGGTTTGGTTATCTATGTTCTTCTTTTACGCGGGTTATGGGCTTTGCCCCTCACCCACGCCTAAACATCTTTCACTCCTTCGGAGTTTCCTGCATTATGAATGTTACCAGGGGTTGCGGCTAACGCCTTAACCCCTGTCTGTATTCTTTCACGCCTTCGGCGTTTCAAAAAAACGATAAATCATTTCTTCTGTAGGTGACGACTTTGTGTCGTACCGCAAACATAATGTGCTATCACGGGCCTACACGAGGTAGGTCCCTACAGCTTTTATGGAAAAGCCGCGGTGCGGCGATAGTATTTAGCCGTGGGTGAGCGAAGCGTAACCCGCGGTATACGATTAAATACGTAAATAAACTGCGGAGCGGTGTCAGAAAAACCTCCCTATGCTCTTAAATTAAAAAATAGCCTTCACCTTCACCGATTTTATAATTCGTTTATAATCAAATAATTGCAAAACCGAAAAAATCAAAAAGGTGAACCCTTAGGGTTCACCAGGCCGAAAATCCATAAAATGACCTATGCGGATAATTTGAAAAATGTGTTTATAATATGGGCCTACACAAAGTAGGCCCATACAGTAAATATTTTAGATGTTATTTTCTTAAATTATTCCAATCATTTTCAATTCGCTTTTATTTATGCGAAGCATAAAAACGAAATACAATTGGATTGTATGTGAATTATATCCGCTTTTTGTTTATGGATAATTCACACCTTCATAGGTAACATAATAATTATAGTTGGTAGGGGCATATATTGTTCCTTCCTCAAAGTAGTATTCCATCATCGCATCATTACCACTTACATTAATATACTGATAATTGCCCGAAGCGTCAAGTTGAGCTCCACATCCTAAATTTGGCCACGTGATTAAAGGACATTTAGATACATCCAGCGAAGTCAAATTATTGTAGTAGCAATACAAATCAGTCAATGCCGGACATTTAGATACATCCAGCGAAGTCAAATTATTGTAGTAGCAATACAAATCAGTCAATGCCGTATTATTCGATACATCCAATGAAGTCAACTGATTGGAGTGGCAATCCAAATAAGTCAATGCCGGACAATTCGATACATCTAAAGAAGTCAACTGATTGGAGTAGCATTGCAAAGCAGCCAATGCCGTACAATTCGATACATCTAAAGAAGTCAACTGATTGGAGCTGCAAGAAAAATTAGCCAATGCCGGACAATTCGATACATCTAAAGAAGTCAACTGATTGGAGTTGCATAACAAATTTACCAATGCCGGACAATTTGATACATCCAGGGAAGTCAACTGATTGGTGTAGCAATACAAACTTCCCAATGCCGGACAATTTGATACATCCAAGGAAGTCAACTGGTTTTTGATGCAACTCAAATAGGTTAACTTCGGATTGTTTGATACATCCAAAGAGGTCAACTGGTTATTGCTGCAACTCAGAGAGGTTAACTTCGGATTGTTTGATAAATCCAAGTCGGTAATCTTATTACCGGCGCATCTCAAATCTTCCAGATTCCTAAAGAAACCGATCTCATCACAAACCGTCGGGTCATTCAAATCAGAAACATCAATCTTTTTCACCTGCAAAATTTGTTCGCGATAAGTCCAAGCATCACCATCATCAAGTCCAGCTGCTTTTATCAGGTTGGCGTTACGAATCCTCGCATCCCACCCGACTGTCATTATTGAATAGGCTTTCCCAGCCTCATAATTTTGCCCGTTGAAAGTAGCTTCCTTTGCGGTACCTGAATCCGAATTTAATATGAGTCTCAGTTGTTTCCCACTTAAATTGGTCGGAGGAATCATAAAGTAAAACGTGAAAACAATCTTTTCAGAGGAGGAGGAAAAACTCTTTTCCACTCCTATATCTGTATTGATGAACTTCGTCCGACCTTCTGGCGTATAAACAGGTTCGCTACCCGAAAGATCCAGTGTTCCTTTCACCCCAAACAAGGGTTCTGGAGCAACTAATGTGGCATATCGGACAGTGTTAATATTGTCAGAGCCGAATTCAACGTTAATTTTCAAAATTGCCGACAGACGTTTCATGGTGAACTTCACCGCTCCGTCTTTCGGTTGAACGGCACCTGTTGCGAGGAAATCGTACTTCATCCAATTGGCTTGCGTCTGACCCGTATAGTCGATAGCAATGTGTCTGATATCTGTATCCTGATTCTTGGCACCAATCGGGAAGAAGGCAGCATACTTGGTGTCTGTCTTCAAAGCCCAGTCACCACCATCAAATACTGCCGTATTCTTCTGGGCATTCTCGGCATGGATCGGAAAAGAAAGAGGTCGTCCGTTCATCGGCACCACGCCGATGGCATCGTTCTCCTGCCAAACGAACTTCAGTTCCGTACCGTCATCGATAAGTTTCGAACGGGTCGTCGCATCGTCTATCTCAATATCGGGAGCCGTCATACTGATATAATCAACAGAGCTATTACCAGTGGCGGGGATTACCTCCGACTGAGGTACAAGCGCATCCTCAGAGCAGGCTGTCAGCACTGCAAGAAAGCAAAGGAATAACAAATGTTTAAGCGTTTTCATGGAATATCTTATTTTATTTATTTGTCGCATAACTATTTGGAATGCAATATAGTAAAAAAACGTTGATAAACCTTCCTGCTTTTGTTAAAATATATTAACCGTCTATGGTTTGTTGTTTATTTGTGAATTACAATAAGTTTAAATAAAACTCCTCGCATTGTTTTTGTTGTATCTCTTCTTTTAATGAAAGTTAAAATCGCATATTACATCGTGTTCATATCGTATTATTTCCTATTTTTATATCTTCAAAAATCAAATAACAAATAAAAATATAGAATATGACTACAGGAAATGTTCGTCCAGCCGATATGGAGCGTATTACAACGTCTGCTTTGGCTCAGAAATTCATTGAAGAACAGGTTAAAGAACTTCGTGCTCAGATCGGAGATAAGAAGGTATTACTTGCCCTTTCGGGTGGTGTTGATTCATCAGTTGTTGCTGCTTTGCTTATTAAAGCAGTTGGTAAACAGTTAGTTTCAGTTCATGTAAATCATGGTTTGCTACGAAAAGGTGAACCGGAGCAGGTAGTACGTGTGTTCCGTGATGAACTAAACGCAAATCTAGTATATGTAGATGCAACCGACCGTTTCCTTGACAAGTTAGCAGGCGTGGCTGATCCTGAACAGAAACGTAAGATTATCGGTGCAGAGTTCATCCGTGTTTTTGAAGAAGAGGCTCGCAAGTTAGAAGGAATCAGTTTTCTGGCACAAGGTACGATTTATCCCGACATCGTGGAGTCTGGTCCTGTAAAGTCACACCATAATGTAGGTGGTCTGCCTGAAGACCTGCAGTTCGAGTTGGTGGAACCTATTAAGTTGTTGTTTAAGGATGAGGTTCGTGTGGTAGGTAAGGAACTGGGTTTGCCCGACAATATGGTATATCGTCAACCATTCCCAGGCCCGGGTTTGGGTGTACGCTGCACAGGAGCCATCACTCGCGACCGCTTGGAAGCATTACGTGAGAGTGACGCTATTCTTCGTGAGGAATTTGCCAAGAATGGTCTCGAAGGAAAGGTTTGGCAGTACTTCACCATTGTTCCCGACTACAAGTCAACCGGAGTGAAGGATAATAAACGCAGTTGGGATTGGCCGGTAATCATCCGTGCCGTGAATACACGTGACGCAATGACAGCTACCATTGAAGAGATTCCTTATAAGCTGTTGCATCATATCACCCAACGTATTGTAACAGAAGTTCCTGGTGTAAACCGTGTTCTTTATGACCTTACACCAAAACCAACAGGAACCATTGAGTGGGAATAAATAATATTTGATAAAGCAGAAGGGGGCGTGTGAATCACACGCCCCCTTTTATTTTATGAGAATGATTATTTCTGTACGGTATATGTTCCGGCAGAATATTCTTTTGATTCAGTTTCACCAGGCAACGTCACAGTTGCGCTTGCACCTTCAGGAATGGTGAACTCCCAAATCCATTGGTCGCCTTCATAACGCCATGCACTCTTGATAAGACCTGCAGCCGACTGATATTCGGCAGTCAGATGACCTAACCGCTTGTCTGGAATAGGCGACATGATGATGTGCTTGAATCCCGGTTTTGTAACGTCAGCGGCAATACCGGCTGCAGTCTCCCAAATCCATTCGCAAACAGCACCGTATGCATAGTGGTTGAAACTGTTCATACCACGTGGTCCCATACCACTGTCCTTCATATAACTGTTCCAGCGTTCCCAGATGGTGGTCGCCCCATTGTCGATAGAGTAGATCCAACTTGGGTTCTTGCGTTGGAAAAGAAGTTCGTAAGCAATGTCAACCATGCCATATTCAGTCAAAGTGGCCATCAAGATGGATGTTCCCAAGAAACCAGTCTGCAGACAGTTGCCGTGCTCCACGAAGTTTGCACGCAGGCGTGCAAGCATATCTTCCAAAGCTTTTCCTTCAACCAAATGATTCTTCAAAGCAAACAATGCTGGGGTCTGCATGGTGTTCAGAATCTCTGTCTTGAAAGTGCCGTCAGGTTTCATGAACGTAGCTTTCATATAAGCTTTTGCGTCATCTACCATCTTTTGATAGACAGAAGCGTCTCGACCACTGGCTGTTGCCATATCACGCATCATCGAAGCGTCGATAGCCCAATAGGAAGCGCTCAGATAATTCCAATAAGTGATGGCATCTGGACGTGGTTTGCCATTCTCATGAGATAAACCACTGCAACTTTCCAGTGGCTCATAACTCAACCAGTCGGCCCATTGGTAGTTCGTGTTTTCACCAACCAGCGATTCATGGTTGTATTTCGTATCGTTAATGTGGTTCATGAACAAGTTCATGGCATCCCAGTTCTCCTCAATAATCTGATTGTCACCAAATTGTTTCCAAATAGTCCAAGGAACGATGATACCAGCATCGGCCCAACCTAGACGCATCTTCTCACTTCCGTATTGTGCCAAAGGAGCAACACCAGGGAAACCGCCTAACTCATTCTGTGAGTCACGCATATCACGCATCCACTTGTGGAAGAACTTATCGGTGTTGGCAAAGAAAGTACCTGTTTCGGTGAAAACTTGTGTATCAGCAGTCCAACCTAGTCGCTCATTACGCTGAGGACAGTCGGTCGGAACAGACAAATAGTTCGATTTTTGTCCCCACATTGTGTTGGAAATCAGTTTGTTGACAAGATCATTACCTGTCGTTATCGTTCCAATCTCCAAATTATCGGCGATGGAAGTTACAGGAATAGACTTCACTGACTTGATCTGCACTTCATTGGTGGCAGTAACGGAGATGAAGCGATAGCCGAAGAATGTGCAGTGAGGATAATATGTAACATATTTGTTGCCACCGGCGAAAGTGTAATCGATGCGGATGCCGGTATCAGGAATACGGAGGTTCGTTCGGTGAACACTTCCTTCCGGACCGTCCATTCCTCGGCTCTTGGCGCCGTTACCATCGTTCAGCAACTCACCAGGTAAACAGGTCATCACAGTTCCTTCAGTAGCCTTGAAGACGAAACATGGAACAGCGGCAGCATTTTGGCCGAAATCAACGACCAGTGTCTCGCCCGGTTTAATCGTCATTTCAGTTCCATTTGTAAATTCATTAGCAATAACCACCTTACCATACTCTTCCTCCTTAGCACCTTCCACTTCTTTCCATGTGTAAGCCTTGACAGGATCTAAAGCGATATCATCGCGCAAATAGATTTCAGCACCATCAGATGGTAGAATTTCACCGGTGAATTCGGTGTTTTCTTCTGGAGTTGAGAGTTTGTCAACCGTGAGATATCCCGGCAATTCGCGAGCATCATACTCTTCACCGTCGAAGATGGCGGCATGTTTCACCGGACCGGAGATACCAGCTTTCCAATTCTCCAAGTCAGTACCATAGAGTTTCTTTGTGCCATCGGCAAAAGTCAATTCTACAACGCCACGGAACGCACATTTCTTACCAATCATACCATCATGGCCGGAAGGAGTGATGATCTTGTCGCCCCACCATCCCGGTGTTACCTGTACGGAAAGCATGTTTTCACCATTAGCCTTGGTAACGAAAGCATCCGTAATGTCATACGTGAACGAACGTTTGGTCTTTGCATAATGGGTAAAGCCTGGTTTCAGAATTTCTTTTCCAATCACCTTACCATTGACATAGAGTTCGTAAACACCCAGTCCGGCAGTCATCCACTTTGCGGAAACTACCTTCTGCTCATTCTTCAGAGTCGAAACAAACCAACTGGCACCATCAGCCGCACGACCGTTCTTGTGGTCGTCGATTTTACCTGTTACGACAGGAGCATTTGCAGCTGAAATCCATATGGAGGCATTCCATGCGGAAGCATCCAACGCTTCTGCACGCTTGCCAGCCTCAGATGTTGTCTTTGTACCGCAACCAAAAGCGAAAAAAATCAACATACTTGCTGCAAGCCATTTCATACATTTAAAAGTCTTCATTTTTTATAGTTTTATAATTAGGATACTATGAGGGGGTAATGTTATTTTGCAACTTTGGCATTAAAGTTACAAAATAGTAGAGCTTTTGCAAAACAAAAAGTAGATTAAATTACCACCTTGATTGAAGGAAGAACTCTATTCTCTTCTTTGTTGGAAAAAACTTTTCATAAGTTGGGCACATTCCTCAGCCATCAGTCCTTTTTCAACAATGGTCTTAGGGTGAAGAGCGTGAGGAGCGTAGTGTGTATATCCCCGTTTATCGTCATCAGCGCCGTAAACGAGTTTGCCTATCTGAGCCCATCCGATAGCTCCCGCACACATGGCACAGGGCTCGACAGTAACATATAAAGTACATTCGTTCAAATACTTGCCTCCTAACGTATTAGCGGCGGAAGTGATGGCCTGCATCTCTGCATGAGCAGTCACATCATTCAGTGTTTCCGTCAGGTTATGTCCCCGTCCAACAATTTGTCCTTTACACGTGATGATAGCGCCAATAGGCACCTCACCAGCTTCAAAAGCTTTTTGTGCTTCCATCAAAGCACGCTTCATGAAAAAAGAATCATCGTTCATGGTCTTTCCCAGTTTTTTTACAAAAATAGTTTTCATTCCGCAAAACACCATAGAATATCCATATTTTTAACGATGTTGTAAATACAGATGATTGGGATAGTAAAGAAAAACATCCTTTTCTTTACTATCCGCTCGTTTTTCCGTAAATTTGCCCCATATTTTTTAACCATGGCAGAACATAATATCTTAGGTAAGATAGGAGAGGATGAAGCCGTCCGTTTTCTGATGGCTAAGGGATATGTGATCCGGCATCGCGACTGGCGTTGCGGAAAGAAAGACTTGGATATCGTAGCCGAAAAGGATCATGAGCTCATCATCGTTGAGGTGAAAACCCGAACGGATGAACGGTTCGGCAGTCCGGAGGATGCTGTCACACCAGTGAAGATTCGTCGGATCATTGCATCTACTGAAGCTTATCTTCAGACGTTCGAATTGGACATGCCCGTCCGTTTCGACATTGTTTCCGTTACAGGTAAGACTTCTCCCTTTCATATCGAACATATTATGAATGCTTTTTATCCTCCAATCTGGTAAATATGGAACGAGATTATTCCCTTATTCATCTGGACCATACTGTTTCGACAAACAGTTATCTGAATACGCTCTGCGAACATGAGGAAGTGCCCGACTTTACTGTGGTGTGGTCCGACTTTCAAACGGCTGGCAGAGGACAGCGCGGTAATTCATGGGAATCGAATGCGGGGGAGAACCTGACTTTCAGCTATGTACTTCATCCTGATTTCGTGATAGCTCAAGAACAGTTCTTGCTGTCGGAGATCGCCGCACTGGCAGTTAAAGAAACATTGGAAGAGTATGTGGAATATGTATCTATCAAATGGCCTAACGATATTTATTGGAAACAGAAGAAGATTTGCGGCATGCTGATTGAAAACAACCTGACTGGAATAAGCATTCATCGAAGCATTTGTGGAGTGGGTATCAATATTAATCAGGAGGTGTTTAATAGTTCGGCTCCTAATCCAATCTCCTTACGCCAGATCATCGGACGAGTCGTTGATCCTGCTTTGGTATTGTCCAGTTTCATGAAGCATCTTCACTCGAATTATGAGTTGCTGAAGGAAGGAAACGTAAAAACATTGCATTCATACTATATGCAATCCTTGTTCCGAAGGGAAGGTCTCTTTTGTTTTAAGGATAAACAAGGTGAGTTTAAAGCAAGTATAGAAAAAGTAGAACTAAATGGTAGGCTTTGGCTGAAAGATGAGGACAGAAAAGAACGTTCCTATCTGTTTAAGGAGGTTGAATATGTTCTTTAGAAACTAGGTGAAGTATGGATATCACTAATAAACGAATATTGGACATTGCCTTGCCGTCGATTGTTTCCAACATCACTGTTCCTCTCTTGGGACTGATTGATGTGATGATTGTTGGACACTTGGGCGCTACCTCCTACATTGGTGCCATCGCTGTTGGTGGTATGCTTTTCAATATCATCTATTGGATCTTTGGTTTCCTTCGTATGGGAACGGGTGGTATGGTCTCGCAAGCCTTCGGCCGTAAGGATGAAGGGGAAATTATCCGTTTGTTATTGCGCTCGGTGAGTATCGGTCTTTCGGTAGCCTTGCTTCTGATAGTCTTGCAATATCCTATCCGTAAAATCGCTTTTATTTTTATTGAGGCGACTCCCGATGTCCAGGCAAATGCTGAGCTTTATTTCCGTATTTGTATATGGGGCGCACCTGCTGTACTAGGATTGTACAGTTTTAATGGTTGGTTCATTGGTATGCAGAACTCTCGGATACCAATGATGATTGCTATTACACAAAATATTGTCAACATATTAGCGAGCCTATGTTTCGTCTTTGGACTGAACATGAAGATTGAGGGTGTGGCATTGGGAACGATGATTGCCCAATATGCGGGTTTCTTGATGGCATTCAGCCTTTGGTATACGCGATATGCTGAATTCCGACGTAGGATATCGTGGGAAGGCGTATTTGAGAAAGGAGCGTTGATTCGTTTCTTCCAGGTGAACCGCGATATATTCTTTCGTACGATCTGTCTCGTGGCTGTCACCGTGTACTTTACTTCGGCTGGTTCGGCACAAGGTGAGGTTATTTTGGCAGTAAACACGTTGTTGATGCAATTGTTTACTTTGTTCTCGTATTTTATGGACGGATTTGCCTATGCTGGTGAGGCACTGACTGGTCGTTTCATCGGTGCAGAAGATAAAGAGTCGTTGAAACATACTATCCGTGACTTGTTTAGATGGGGTGTCGCATTATCGGCGTTGTTCACGGTGATTTATGCGATTGGTGGAGTTCCGTTCC
>CAMVLL010000040.1 GCA_947168315.1 uncultured Bacteroidota bacterium
AAAAAAGCCTGTGACAAAACAAAGTATAAATCAAATTAATTATAACTTTGTATTCCGAAATGAAACTATAAAGAACGATGAAAAGATTTTTTACCATTATCTTATTCATAACGACAACCTGTTGTTTATCGGCACAAGTCGTATTAAATTTGGACAGTTGTCGAAATCTTGCTCTGCAGAACAACAAGGAACTATTGATCTCAGGTGAAAAGATTACTGCCGCTCATTATCAGAAGAAAGCTGCATTTACCAATTATCTGCCTAAGATATCCGCCGCAGGTACGTATATGCGTACAGAAAAAGAGTTTTCTATTCTGAACGATGAACAAAAGACGAGATTATCGAACATAGGCACAAATGTCGGTCAAACCGCCCAGAGTATTTTCCAACAGATTGCGACCACACATCCGGAGCTGGCACAACTGTTACAGCCTATTGCTGCTTATATTCCTGGTATCGTGGCTCCGATGAACGAGGTTGGACAAGGCATCGTGGATGCTTTCCGTACAGACTCACGTAACTTATATGCCGGTGCTATCACTTTGACCCAACCGATTTTCATGGGTGGAAAAATAGTAGCATATAACAAGATAACCAAGTATGCAGAAGAGCTTGCCAAGACCCAACATGCCACAGGCATGCAAGACTTGATCCTCAATACCGACCAAGCTTATTGGCAGGTAATCTCATTGGTAAACAAGAAGAAGCTTGCCGAGAGTTTTCTCGAACTGGTGAAACACCTCGACAATGATGTCGACAAGATGATAGCTGAAGGTGTTGCAACCAAAGCTGATGGACTCAGTGTCAAAGTGAAAGTAAACGAAGCCGAGATGACACTTACCAAGGTGGAGGACGGGTTGAGTCTTTCGAAGATGGTACTCTGCCAGCTCTGTGGCTTGCCTCTCGACAGCGAGATCCGCTTGGCTGATGAAGAAGTAGAGTCATTGCCTATAAATCAAATAGATGCACAAGCTGATGTACAAACAGCATTCGCTAATCGTAATGAGCTGAAGAGTCTGGAACTGGCAAGCAAGATTTACCGTCAGAAGGTGAACGTAACGCGTGCCGACTTCCTTCCATCCGTTGCCTTTACAGCCAACTACGCTGTTACCAATCCATCACTTACCAACGGCTTCGAGAAGAAGTTCAGAGGGATGTGGGCACTTGGCGTTCTGGTGAAAATACCTATCTGGAACTGGGGAGAAGGCTATTATAAAGTGAAAGCAGCGAAGGCAGAAGCTAACATCGCACAGTATCAGTTAGCCGACGTCAAGGAAAAGATTGAGCTGCAGGTGAACCAGGCTGCTTACAAGGTGAATGAAGCCAACAAGAAACTCGCGATGACCCAGAAGAACCAGGAGAAAGCAGAAGAGAATCTTCGCTATGCTAACCTCGGATTTAAGGAAGGAGTCATCCCTACCAGCAACGTACTCGAAGCACAGACCGCATGGCTGGCCGCACAATCCGACCGTATCGACGCACAGATTGATGTGAAGTTGACAGAAGTTTATTTAAGCAAATCATTAGGAACATTAAAATAAAAAAGATATGGCAGACAGATCACAAAATGTCAATATGCTGATTGCCTTTTTCTCATTGGCAGCAGTGATTATCATCGTAACCCTCATCGGTTTTTACACTTTAGGCAAAGGTCCTGAGGTTATCCAAGGTCAGGCAGAAGCTGATGAGTACAGAGTATCCAGCAAGGTACCTTCACGCGTACTTGAATTCCGCGTTCATGAAGGTGACCAAGTAAAAGCCGGTGACACTCTTGTCATACTGGAAGCTCCGGAAGTTTTGGCGAAGTTGGCTCAAGCTCATGCCGCTGAGGATGCAGCGCAGGCTCTGAGCGACAAAGCACAACGAGGTACTCGTCAGGAACAGCTACAACAAGCGTATGAGATGTGGCAGAAAGCCAAGGCAGGGCTGGAGATTGCTGAGAAATCGTATAACCGTATCAACCGTCTCTTTGAAGAAGGTGTAATGTCGGCTCAGAAACGGGATGAAGTGAAAGCAAACTACGATGCCATGATTGCAACAGAGAAGGCCGCCGCCTCACAATACCAGATGGCCCAAAACGGTGCTCAACGTGAGGATAAGGCAGCAGCCGCTGCTCAGGTAGCACGTGCCAAAGGTGCGGTAGCCGAAGTGAACTCGTACATCAACGAAACAATTCTGACAGCTGCAGCTGATGGAGAGGTGACTGAGATTTTCCCGAAGGTTGGTGAGCTTGTTGGAACAGGTGCTCCTATCATGAATATTGCCCGCTTGAACGATATGTGGGTTACATTTAATGTACGTGAAGATTACCTGAAAGACTTTACCGTAGGCAGCGAGGTGAAAGCATTCGTTCCAGCTTTCAAGAAGAAAGCGACCTTCAAGGTGACTTATATGAAAGATTTAGGAACATACGCTGCATGGAAAGCGACAAAGGCCCAAGGCCAATATGATATCAAGACATTTGAAGTAAGAGCCGTTCCGGTTGAAAAGATTGAAGGCCTACGCCCGGGAATGAGTGCGATTATCGAGAAATAAGCAAAGAATCATGACCATCAATGTTCATCGTCGGATTTATTTGATAGCGAAGCGGGAGGTACTCCGGATCGCCACTAGGCCATTGTACCATTTCAGCATGATTATCGCTCCCCTCTTCTGCTACATCTTCTTCACGACGCTCATGTGGAAAGGTTTGCCCACCGATTTGCCTATCGGTGTAGTGGATCTGGACAACACGTCTACCACGCGAAACATTATCCGTAACCTAGATGCTTTCCAACAGACCAAGGTGGTGAAACATTACGAGAGTTTCAGTGCCGCCAGGGTTGATATGCAGAAAGGAAACATCTATTCTTTCTATTATATTCCCAAAGGCACCACAGAGAAAGCGATTGCCAATCGACAGCCGACCGTTTCCTTTTATACCAACTACTCTTTCCTGATTGCCGGGTCTTTGTTGTATAAAGACCAGCGCACCATGTCGGAGTTGGCTGGAGGAGCAATTGGGCGGGCTACACTTCGTGCTAAAGGATATACCGATGATCAGGCGATGGCTATCTTGCAACCTATTGTCATCGATTCGCACGCACTGAACAATCCATGGCTCAACTATTCAGTTTATTTGAGCAACACCTTGATTCCGGGTATTCTGATGCTGCTTATTTTCATGACGACAATCTACTCTATCGGTAGCGAGTTGAAACAAGGCACTCAGAAGGAATGGATGTCATTAGCCAACAACTCCATCTATACGGCCTTGACAGGAAAGATGCTTCCGCAAACCATCATCTTCACGATTATGGCGGTAGCTTATAACGTCTACCTCTACGGTTTTCTGCATTATCCTTGCAATAGTGGAATCATACCAATGTTGTTCATGGGCTTTTTGTTAGTCATTTCCTCGCAAGCGTTCGGTATTTTCTTGTTCGGTGCACTGACAACCATGCGCTTTGCCTTGAGTGCGGCTTCATTGTGGGGAGTCCTCTCATTCTCCATCTCAGGAATGAGCTACCCTGTAATGGCCATGCACCCTACGTTGCAAGGATTGGCTTACCTGTTCCCTTTGCGGCATTATTATCTGCTTTACGTCAATCTAGCTTTAAACGGATATCCACTGATCTATGCATGGGAGTCCGTAGTTGCTCTGTTACTGTTCACACTCCTACCATTCATTGTCCTGCGACATTTGAATACAGTAGTAACCCAATATAAATACATACCGTAAGCTATGGGACAGATTAAAGAAATATTAAAAGATGGTTTCGCCGATACCTTTTATATTTGGTGGGAGGAGATAAAGAACGTATTTAAGGATACGGGCGTCTTGATCTTTGTCATCATCGTTCCATTGTTTTATCCTTTGGTCTATTCATTCCTGTACTCCAACGAGACCGTTCATGATGTGCCGGCCGCTGTTGTCGACAACAGTCATTCGTCACTGAGTCGAGAGTTTTTGAGGAAGGTAGATGCCACAGCCGATGTTGCCATAATCGCCCATTGCAGCGATATGAAAGAGGCTGAGTTGCTGATGAAAGGAGGAAAGGTGTACGGTATCATCAATATGCCTGAGGATTTCAGTGATAATATTGCCCGTGGCGAACAAGCCAAGGTAACGATCTACACTAATATGGCCGGACTTCTCTATTACAAGGCGATGTTGACATCTACGACGAATGTGTCGCTCGACATGAACAAGAAGATCAAGATAGAACGAGCCGGGAATACGACTGATCGTGAGGACGAGGTCACTTCAACTCCTTTAAAATACGAGGATATCTCCTTATTTAACCCATTTAATGGATTTGCCAGTTTCCTCATTCCAGCAGTTCTTATGCTGATTATCCAACAGACCTTGCTTTTAGGTATTGGATTGGCAGCCGGAACAGCCCGTGAGAACAACCGCTTCGGTGATTTGATTCCGATGAGCACGCACTACCATGGAACATTACGAATTGTCTTGGGCAAGTCGATGTGTTATATGATGATCTATGCGGTCATTTCCGCATATTTGGTATGTGTCGTTCTTAATTTGTTTGGATTTGTCCAGATTTCTCGTCCATTCACATTATTTGTGTTTATGGTACCTTACATTCTGGCATGTATTTTCTTCTCTATGACCTGCTCTATCTTCATTCATCATAGGGAGGCTTGTTTCCTTATCTTCGTATGTACGTCTGTTCCCCTGCTATTTATCTCCGGTATCTCTTGGCCAGGGACAGCCATACCTCCATTCTGGAAAGTCATCTCATGGATTTTCCCATCAACGTGGGGTATTCGTGGATTTGTTGCGGTAAATACAATGGGTGCGACATGGAGCGAGATTCAAGAAGAGTACCATATGCTATGGTTGCAAACAGGAATCTACTTTGTCACGACCTGCATTGTGTACAGATGGCAAATCCTCTCGAGTGAACGACATATTCTCGAAGGCGGAAAGAACACATTAGGATAAAGAAAAACACCTGTCTTAAGGATTTAACGATAAAGACAGGTGTTATTTTTATGTCTACTTTTTAGAACTTCATTTCATGATAAGCTTGTTCTAATTGAGCCATTGCCTTTTCAATGATGACTCGTGGAGAACCGATGTTTAGGCGCATAAATCCCGTGCCCTCTTCTCCGAATATCCAGCCGTCATTTAGGGCCAGATGTGCCTTATCCACAAAGAAATCGGTCAACTCCTCCTTGCTGAGGTTCAGTTCACGACAATCCAACCAAACCAAGTAGGAAGCATGTGGACGAATTACCTTGATCTTTGGCATTCTTTCCTTCAGACAGGAATCTACATAATCGATGTTCCCTTGAATATATGCAACGCATTGGTCGAGCCATTCTTTGCCATGTGTGTAGGCTGCCTCAACCGATAAGAAAGCAAACACATGTCCCATATTCGACTCTCCCGCTTCCAGGAAATGCTCAAACTGTTCATGCCGTTTCTTATCGTAGATGATGACATGTGAAGCTGAGATTCCAGGGATGTTGAAAGCCTTGCTCGGAGCCATGAAAGTGATGGAGTTCATCTTGGCCTTCTCACTCACCATCGAGAAAGGTCTATGCTTGCAAGGAGGTAAGGTCAAGTCGGCATGTATTTCATCAGAAAAGACGAGTACATTCTCCTCATAGCAGATCTCTGCGACTGCTCGTAGCTCCTCTTCTGTCCACACGACACCGCCAGGATTATGAGGATTACATAAGATAAAGACCTTACATTCCTTGACTTTCTCACGGAAATCTTCCAAATCCATGTGATATTCCCCATCCTTCAACACCAACGGATTAGTCACTACCTCGCGACCATTTGCTTCAGGAACGATGCGGAAAGGATGATATACGGGTGGTTGAATAAGGATCTTATCCCCTTTTTGTGTAAAACAGTTCAACGCCAAGGAAATACCCGGAACAATGCCACTGACAAAGGTGATTTCCTCCTTTGCTACTTGCATGCCGTAACGGTCGTTTACCCAACGCACTATTGACTGATAGTAACCATCATGCTTGGCTGTGTAACCTAAGATTTCGCGGTCGCAGCGTTCACGAATAGCATCCAAAATACAAGGTGGGGCAGCAAAATCCATGTCAGCCACCCATAGTGGAATCAAATCTGTTCTACCCCAGTTTTCCTCGAGGCCCGTCAATTTGATGGCTGCCGTACCTTCTCGGTCTATAACTTTATCAAAATCGTACTTCATCTTTTTGTATTTTAATGCTGTAAAGGTACACAAAAAAGATGGTTTACGTTCAAAAAACGAGCATGATTATTCGTCATTCTTAAAAGGACTAGCCCTCTTGTGATGCAAAAAAGAAACATTTTCCGAAAAAAATATGATATTTTGTTTGCATCTTATAAAAATATTGTACTTTTGTAAGCGTAAATAAGTAAAACGGATATGAAAACGTTATTGAATGCATACTTTTATTCCTTTTATTACTTTTACTTTGATTCAAAGTAAAGCGGGAATTTGTATACATAACAAAGCGATTTTTAAAGCAACTTTATAACAACAAAATCCCGCTTCCATGGAAGTGGGATTTTTTATTGAATGAAGATAAAATGAAAAAAGTAGCCATACAAGGTATTAAGGGGTCTTTCCATGACATCGCTGCACAAAAGTTCTTCAACGATGAGGAAATACAGTTGGTTTGTTGCAACACTTTTGAGGAAATCTTCGAGAGTATCCAACAGGACAGCAACATCATTGGATTTCTTGCCATTGAAAACACTATTGCAGGCAGTCTGTTACACAACTACGAGTTACTCCGGGAAAGCGGATGTACCATCGTGGGCGAGCATAAACTCCGCATCTCACATAGTTTCATGTGTTTGCCGGAAGACGATTGGGACACATTGACCGAGGTAAACTCTCATCCAGTGGCGTTGGCACAATGTCGCAGGTTCCTCCAAGCTCACAGAAATCTGAAGATTGTCGAGACTGATGACACTGCCAAAAGTGCGGAGATTATCCAGCAAGACCAACTGAGAGGACACGCTGCCATTGGACCGAAATATGCTGCTGAGTTGTATGGCTTGAAAATACTGAAGGAAGGCATTGAGACCAACAAACATAACTTCACCCGATTCCTTGTGGTTTCCAATCCTTGGATAGCCGATGAGATTCGAGAACGTGCAAAAGTAAACAAGGCTAATATCGTGTTCGCCCTTCCCCACACTGAAGGTAGTTTGTCGCAAGTGCTCTCCATCTTTTCTTTTTACAAGATCAATCTTACTAAGATACAGTCACTGCCGATTATTGGTCGGGAATGGGAATATCTTTTCTACGTCGATGTAATCTTTGATGATTACCTTCGTTACCGCCAGTCGATTGACGCAGTACTACCATTAACCAAAGAACTTAAAGTATTAGGAGAATACGAAGATGGCAAATCAACCATATAACATTCAGCCAGCCGACCGTCTGGCAAACGTTAGTGAATACTATTTCAGTCGTAAGCTGAAGGAAGTAGCCAAGATGAATGCCGAAGGCAAGGACATTATCAGCCTGGCCATCGGAAGTCCCGACATGCCTCCTTCAGAGGAGACGATCAAAGTACTTTGTGAAGAGGCTCAAAAGCCGAATGCTCATGGCTACATGCCGACCGTCGGCATACCTGAACTACGTAAGGCTATGGCCGATTGGTACAAGCGGTGGTACAATGTTGACTTAGATCCGAACACAGAGATTCAGCCTCTGATTGGTTCTAAGGAAGGAATCCTTCACGTTACGTTGGCTTTTGTCAACCCGGGCGACCAAGTGTTGATTCCTAATCCGGGCTATCCTACCTACGCTGCTGTCAACAAAATTTTGGGAAGTGATATTGTTTACTACGATCTTTTGGAGAACAATCATTGGCAGCCCGACTTCGATGCATTAGAGAAAATGGATCTCAGCAAGGTAAAGTTGATGTGGACGAACTATCCGAATATGCCGACAGGTGGAAACGCGACCATGGAACTCTATACTCGCATCGTCGACTTCGCACGCAGACATCAGATCGTGGTAGTGAACGATAATCCGTACAGCTTCATCCTCAACAAGAAGCCAATCAGCATCCTCAATGTTCCTGGTGCAAAGGATTGTTGCATCGAGTTCAACTCCATGAGTAAAAGTCATAATATGCCGGGCTGGCGATTTGGCATGCTTTCAAGCAATGCTCAGTTCATCCAATGGATCCTGAAGATAAAGAGCAACATCGATAACGGAACATTCCGCCCGATGCAACTGGCAGCAGCACAAGCTTACCATAATTCTGAGGAATGGCATACCACTTATAACTACGATGTTTACAAGCGTCGTCGTAACCTGGCAGAACAGATTATGCTGGCGTTGGGATGCACCTTCGATCCTGAACAGGTAGGTATGTTCCTTTGGGGACGAATCCCTGATCAATATGCTGATGTGGAACAGCTCACTGAGAGAATCTTACACGAAGCACGTGTATTTATCACACCGGGATTTATCTTCGGCAGCAATGGTAATCGATATATCCGAATCTCGCTGTGCGCAAAAGAAGAGAAAATAAAGGAAGCGCTGCAACGCATCCAACAAATCATGTAAAATAAAAACAAAACATATATGGAACTTGAATTGAAACCCCTCGCCCTCCCAGGCGTTGAACCTACAAGACCGATTGTTATCGCTGGACCTTGTAGCGCTGAGACAGAAGAACAAGTGATGACCACAGCCACTCAACTGGCAAAGAAAGGCATTAAGATATTCCGTGCCGGAATCTGGAAACCTCGTACCAAACCAGGAGGTTTTGAAGGTATCGGAGCGAAAGGTCTGCCTTGGATGCAACGGGTAAAGAAAGAGACTGGCATGCTGACGACCACGGAAGTGGCGAACGCGAAGCATGTTGAGGATTGTTTGAAGGCTGGCATTGACATCCTTTGGATCGGTGCCCGTACCTCAGCAAATCCTTTTGCCGTACAAGAGATTGCCGATGCTTTGAAAGGCGTCGATATCCCTGTGCTCGTAAAGAATCCTGTCAACCCTGACCTGGAACTCTGGATTGGAGCATTGGAACGTATTAACGGTGCTGGTATCAAGCGAATGGCTGTTATCCATCGTGGCTTTTCTTCTTTTGATAAGAAGATTTACCGGAACATTCCACAGTGGCATATACCTATTGAGTTACGTCGTCGTCTCCCGAATATGCCTATCTTCTGCGATCCAAGTCACATTGGCGGTAAACGAGAGCTTGTTGCTCCATTATGTCAGCAAGCCATGGACTTGGGATTCGACGGACTTATCGTCGAGTCACATTGTAATCCGGATAATGCGTGGAGTGATGCGGCTCAACAAGTCACACCGGATGTGTTGGATTACATCCTAAACCTCTTGGTTATCCGCGACGTGAAGCAAACGACTGAGAGTCTCCGTGAATTGAGAAGTCAGATTGACGAGTGCGATGATCAAGTCATCGAGATTTTGTCGAAGCGGATGCGTATCTGTCGGGAGATTGGAACCTTCAAGAAAGAACATGACATGACGGTCCTCCAGCCTGTCCGCTATAACGAGATTCTGGAGAAGCGTGGTGCTCAGGGCATCCTTTGTGGCATGGGAGCCGAGTTCGTGAAGAAAGTGTTTGTGGCCATCCACGAAGAGAGTGTACGCCAGCAATTGGAAATCATTAACCAGTAAACGATCACCCTATGAGAATCTTGATTCTTGGAGCCGGAAAGATGGGCTCCTTCTTTACCGATGTACTGAGTTTTCAACACGAGGTTGCTGTCTTTGAGATAAACCCAAAACGTCTGCGGTTCATGTACAACTGCCTTCGCTTCACCGAATTGGAAGAGATTGATTCTTTCAAGCCGGAACTGGTTATCAATGCCGTAACCGTTAAGTACACCATCCAGGCATTCAACCAGATACTTCCTCACCTACCCAAGGACTGTATCATCAGTGATATATCTTCCGTGAAGACCGGACTAAAGGATTATTACGAAGCATCTGGCTTCCGTTTCTGTTCTACTCACCCGATGTTCGGTCCTACCTTTGCCAACCTCGATCAGTTGAGCAATGAGAATGCGATTATCATCAGCGAAGGTGACCATCTGGGAAAGGTCTTCTTTAAGGATCTGTACCAGAACCTCGGCCTACATATCTTCGAATATACGTTTGATGAACATGATGACACCGTAGCCTACTCCTTGTCTATCCCATTCGTCTCCACTTTCGTCTTTGCTGCTGTGATGAAGCATCAAGATGCTCCAGGAACGACTTTCAAACGACACATGAAGATTGCCAAGGGTGTCCTAAGTGAAGATGATTATCTGTTGCAAGAAATCCTGTTCAACCCACGGACTCCGGCACAAGTGGAGAAGATTCGTACCGAGTTAAACGACTTATTGTCTATCATCTCGCAGAAAGATGCGGAAGGGATGCACGCTTATCTAGAGAAAATCAGATCACATATCCGATGAAGAAACTCGTTATCTTTGACCTAGACGGAACCTTACTGAATACGATTGCCGACCTTGCTGCGTCCACGAACCATGCGTTGGCAGCTAATGGCTATCCTACACATCCGACAGAGGAATATCGGTTCTTCGTTGGCAACGGCATCAACAAACTGTTCGAGCGCGCCTTGCCCGAAGGAGAGAAAACGGAAGCGAACGTTCTGAAGATACGACAGCGTTTCATCCCTTACTACGATGTACACTGTGCGGATCTGACAAAGCCCTATCCTGGCATCCCCGAGCTGTTGAAGGCCCTTCAGCAACGGGAGATACAGCTTGCCGTAGCATCGAATAAATATCAGCGTGCGACAGGGAAACTAATACCCTATTTCTTTCCGGACATTCATTTCACAGCCATTCTCGGTCAACGGGAAGGTGTTCCCCGCAAGCCTGACCCTCAGATTGTCCATGAGATTATGAGGATGGCCAATGTAAGCACCGACGAGGTGCTTTATGTAGGTGATTCGAATGTCGATATGCAGACTGCCAACAATGCAAGGGTGGACAGTGTCGGAGTGACTTGGGGATTTCGTCCCCGTGCCGAGCTTGAGCAAGGCAGTCCATTTGCCATCATCGATAAAGCAGAAGAGCTGTTATCATTCCTATAAACATATCTCATGAATGAGTTTACTACATAAATAATAGGGCAAGTCCATCAGGATTTGCCCTATTATCTTATGATATTGAAAAAGAATGGTCTAATGTCGTCGTTCTCTTTGTGCATAAACGATTGTCGAGAACAGAAGACCAAAAGCCCAAAACGTATATCTCATAAAGCTGTTCATTAGATGGACAGTTCATCGAGCACGCGGATGAGTGAGCGGTCGATAGGTTTATCCTTCTTGACAGCATTGATGAACGGTACATATACGATCTGGTTGTTTTGAATACCAATCATCACGTTCCGCTGTCCTTCGAGCAAAGCATCGATAGCGCCAACGCCTAACCGACTAGCCAAGATTCGGTCGGCTGCCGTCGGAGAGCCTCCTCGTTGCAAGTGACCGAGGATAGATACACGCACGTCGTACTGCGGATACTCTGCTTTCACACGTTCAGCATAGTGCATAGCACCACCATCCTGCTTACCTTCCGAAACAATGACGATACTACTGTTCTTTGTCTTACGGAATCCACGTCCGATAAATTTCTCCAGCTGGTCCACATCGGTCTGGTCCTCAGGGATAATCGCAGCCTCAGCGCCAGATGCAATCGCACTGTTCTGAGCCAGGAATCCGGCATCACGTCCCATCACCTCCACGAAGAAGATCCGGTCGTGCGAAGTAGCCGTATCACGAATCTTATCCACGCATTCCACGATTGTGTTCATGGCAGTATCATAGCCGATGGTCATGTCGGTACCATACAAATCATTGTCGATTGTACCGGGTAGTCCGATACAAGGGATATCGAACTCGCTGGCGAACTCTCTTGCTCCAGCCAAGGAGCCATTTCCACCGATGACGATAAGGGCGTCAATCTCCTCTTTCAACAAGGTTTCGTATGCTTTCAGCCGTCCTTCAGGCGTCATAAAAGCTTTTGAGCGAGCCGTCTTCAAGATGGTACCACCACGTTGGATGATACTGCTGACATCCTGAGTCGTAAATTCCTTAATTTCTCCATTGATTAGGCCTTCATAGCCTCTATAAATAGCTTTAACACGAAATCCATTGCAAATGGCGCTACGAGTGACGGCACGAATCGCTGCGTTCATACCAGAAGCATCACCTCCCGATGTTAGGACGCCAATACATTTGATCGTTTTCATTTTTGTTATCCTTTCATTATAAATAGTTGATTGAATCTTCTTTCACACCTTGTTCCTCTTCGTTGAGACGTTTCATAAAGAGTTGCAAGTCTCCTTCAAGTTTCTTGAATACAGGACAAGTCTTGTAACGTTTGTTCTTCTTGAGAACCAAATCCACGTTCAACTGCCTTTGCTGATAACAAGACAGTTCGTTTTGATATTGCAGATTATGATTGGCCAGTTGGGTAATCTCGTTCTCACGTTCTTTACGGAGAATGATACACACGGGCTCGAGTATCTTTTTCACTACGTTATCTTTCAAATGATGACCTTGAATAAACAGGTAAGTATTCTCAGGTTGAATACCCAGCTCGGCCAGTTCCGTTCCCAACTCTTCCAACTTTTCCTCTACACCCTCATATTTCTGGCGTAAGCTATTGAGTTTGCGCTTTACTTTCCGGCTCAGATCCTCAAGGCTCTTCTCCGGATGATAGATGCTCACTCTTTCGAGTTTGATGAGTCCACTGAAATCCGTCAAGGAGAAGGCGTTCAACTTTTGCTTGCGATAGAACCAAACAGACCATAGGAACAACGGATATACAATTTGTGAGTACAGACGCATGAAGGCTGGGAAATCGATCAACTGATGATCGTTCAGGGTTGCCTCCACACAGACCTCATGGAGAGACTCTGCATAACACTGATAGTTCTCAATAGCGTAAGCATACGTCTGGAAGACATAGTTGTTCTTATTGATATATCGTGATGTAGAGGTGACTCCTTGCAACACATAGTCGTAGTCACTGTCCACGCAGGCTATCATATTCTGTCCCAAACGCTCACCCAAGTAGTTCTCCAACACCTTTTTCTTCCCCTTTGCCAAGGAATCGTTGGTAGGCAACATGACTTCGAAGAAATGATTCTCGTCCTCGAAATTGCCAAGGATATCGCGCCAGAAAGCGATGTCGTCATAGCTTTCCACGTAAGCAACGATTTTGTGACGCGACTTCTTTGGCCGCATGCTATTCGCTGCTCCGATATACAAGGAATTCAGATTGTCAGTCAGTCGCTTGGGCATGTTTGTACGAGTTACTCCGTAATATCACTTACTTCTGTCACGACATCCATCCAGCCATCCATGATGACAGCGGGCGAATGAGTCGTTAAAATGATTTGTATATTCGGATTCAGGCCTCTGATAATGCTGACAAGTCGTTGTTGCCATTCCACATGGAGTGAAATCTCCGGTTCATCCATAAACAACACGCCGTGACGGTTATCCTGGACAAGGACAGTCAACAAGATGACGAGCATCTGCTTTTCTCCGGAAGACAGCTGATAAGGATGCAAGGTATCGCCGTCCTGTTTGAAAAGGATCTCGTTGCTGTCGCGGACAATAGTCTTATTCGTTTCCTTGAAGAGCTCGTCCACCAGATTCAAGAAGTTTTGCTTGGCCGCAGCTATCTTCATGGCCTTCGCCTGACTGTCGGGTGCACCGGATGTCAGACATTCAATCATACGATTGCCGATGTTCACCTGATAGTCCAGATATCTGCGCTGCAACTGGTATAATTGGAAATCCAGTTCTGTCTTGACGTCCTCATTAGCCATCTTCTCCAGCAAGTCGGAATGGATCAGAGGACGGTCAAAGCTACGGATCACGTCATAGCGAATGGTGGTAGCCTTTTCCGGATAGAATTTGAAGAAAAAGCCCGGTACATCTCCGTTCGACAAATCACCTCCTTGAAGGTATTTCAACTTATCGACAGCCATATTGAGGATGGTACTCTTGCCAATACCATTGATACCACTCAGAATATTCACTTCCGGGTGTAGATCCCATGAGATATTTTTCCGCCCCCAAAGGCCGACAATCTCAATATGCGTAATATAATCTGCCTGTATACTCATAATTCATCTGATTAACCTTTACAAAGATAGAAAATAAAACGAAATTTGCTACCTTTGTTGACCATATTTATCATAGAAAAAGTGAAAATGAACACCTACCCCTCATCAGCCGTTACTTTACTCCAGCACAAACTCAGTCTGCTCCGAAAGGAATATGAGTTTGAGAAGGAGACTTTTAAGCAACAAACGGAGGTGATGGGTATCTCACGCAAGATCAAACGGGGCATGTGCTGGTATCCGATAGCCTTGGGAAAGAGCTATTACAACTCTTTGAACCAACTGGTCGTCGAGATTATCCGTCAAGAGGACAAGGAGATCGAGCATGTCTTTGAATATGGTAAGCCTATCGTCTTCTTCACTCAGGATTTCTCTGAGAATCTTCATTACTTGAACTTCACTGCCACCGTGAACTATGTGGAGGATGACCGTATGGTGGCTATCCTACCCAACCCTGAGGCATTGACAAAGCTCCAGCTGGCCGATAGCAGGTTGGGCGTTCAGCTCTATTTTGATGAGAGTACGTATAAACTGATGTTCGAGGCGATGAACCGTGTTATCGAAGCGAAGCAGGGACGATTGGCGGAACTACGGGAATTGTTCCACGGCACAGCTGTCCCTCAGAACTACACATTCGGAATAACACGTTTTCCATGGCTGAACCCCTCACAGGAGATGGCTGTCAACCGACTTCTTCAGGCGAAGGATGTGGCTATCGTTCACGGACCTCCGGGAACAGGAAAGACCACGACCTTAGTTGAAGCCATCTATGAGATTCTTCATCGCGAAAACCAGGTGCTGGTATGTGCACAGAGCAATATGGCGGTTGATTGGATCAGTGAGAAGCTGATCGACCGCGGTGTGCCTGTTTTGAGAATCGGTAATCCGGTACGTGTCAACGACAAGATGCTATCGTTTACTTACGAACGTAAGTTTGAGGCTCATCCCGACTATCCTCAGCTATGGAGCATCCGGAAAGCCATTCGCGAGTTACACCAGAAAAAACGGAAAGGAGCCTCAGCCGAGAGTGTACGCACCAAGATCAACTCTCTGAAGGACCGTGCCATCGAACTGGAGATCCGTATCCGAGCCTCTCTTTTCAATGAGGCGAGAGTCATTGCCTGCACACTCGCCAGCTCGGCCAACCGCATCCTGATGGGTGAGAAATATGGTACCTTGTTCATCGACGAGGCTGCCCAAGCCCTTGAGCCGGCATGCTGGATCGCCATTCAGAAAGCCGACCGCGTCATCCTGGCAGGAGATCATTGTCAACTACCTCCCACTATCAAATGTATGGAGGCGGCACATGGCGGACTGGAAGTGACATTGATGGAAGAGATTGTCAAGAACAAGCCATCTACGGTCTCACTCCTGACTATGCAATATCGTATGAACGAAGAGATTATGCGATTCTCATCCGACTGGTTCTATCACGGACAAGTACAGGCAGCTCCAGAGGTGAAGTACAGAAGCGTGCTCGACTATGACACACCTATCGAATGGATTGACACCGCCGACATGGACTTCAAGGAGGAATTTGTAGGAGAAAGCTTCGGTCGTATCAATCGTGCGGAAGGAGAATTATCGGTAGCCACCCTGAAAAGTTACATCGAGAAGATCGGGAAAGAACGGTTCCTGGACGAACGGCTCGACGTCGGACTGATCTCTCCGTACAAAGCACAGGTACAATTTCTCCGACAGCTGCTCCGCAAAGATCCGTTCTTCAAACCTTACCGTAACGCCATCTCAGTCAACACGGTCGATGGATTCCAAGGACAAGAAAGAGACATCATCCTCATCAGTCTGGTCAGGGCAAATGACGACGGACAAATCGGATTCCTTCGTGACCTCCGACGGATGAACGTCGCCATGACGAGGGCGCGTATGAAACTGATTATCCTAGGAGATACGAACACCATGAGCCGTCACCCCTTTTACCAGAAATTGGCCTCATACATCCAGTCCCTACACAAATAATCGTTTTTTTCATTTGGATAATTGAAAAAACATTATCTTTGCTTGACGTTATAAATGACACTTATTATGAAAAGACTATTTTTATCCCTCATAGCAGGTTGTTTTGTTATCCTATCCTTTGCTCAGAACGCTCAGTTGAGAAATACGGTAGAGCAAGGTATTCGTCGTAGTATCGAACTTACCCAAAACTCAAACTTCCAGGATGCTTTCGCGAAATGTCGCGAAGTGCAAGCCTTGGTGCTTCAGGATACACAGAACTCAAATGACCCTCATTACGACTTGCATTACCTTATCGCTAAGGAACGGCTAAGAATGTACAATCGCATCCGTCGTGCTGAATCCAGCAAACAACAGTTGGATTTGATGGAATCATATGCAAAGCAGTCGAAAGTTGATTCATTGATGACAGATTTGCTCTTTGCAAAGGCACAGTATTACCAAGTATTTGGACAGTCGGCTCAGAGCATGGAGAACTATCGTCAATGGTTCGCTCGAAAAGCAGCCGGACAGGATGTGGAGACTACGGATAAATCGTATCAAGACATTGTCAGCCAGGCAAAGAAAGACGGAAATGCGGCATTAGCTAGCTCAATGCAGACACTATACAACAATTGGAAAGACTCCATTCAAGCTGCGAAGAACGCAGAGGCACTGAACGAGCTGAAACAACAATATGCCGACTCTCAGAAGTCCTTGAAAGAGAAGGAAAGCAAGATCTCAACAAACAAAGTGTTGATTGGCATCTTAGGCTTTATCGCCGTTGCCTTGGCTGTTGCCGTTTTCGTACTTGTCCTCTCGCTCTTACGTTTCTTGTTGAAGAACAAATCATTGAAACGTAGCTTGAACCTCGCCAATGAGAATAACGAACAAAAATCACAGTTCATCACGCATTTGAGCGAGCAGACCGATCCGGTGCTGAACGATATTGATGAGAACAATACCAATCCGCTCGTTCAAAAAGATGTGAACGCCCTTCGCTCCCTCTTCAACGACGTGCAGACCTATGTACAACTAGAAGAGAGCCGCGAGGAACTCTATCCGCACAAGGAGTTGAACATCAGCGAGTTCTGCGAAGGTGTGATGGAAGAGGCGAAGGTCAACTTCAAGCCGGAAGTTGAACCTGTGGTCAAGGCTCCTCGTGTATTCATCAAGACGAACGACGAGGCTCTGAGACGCATCCTTCTCCATCTGTTAACCAACGCTGGCACTTACACGGAGAGTGGAAAGATTACGCTTGAGTTCAAGAAGCGTAGTGCTCATACCGGACAGTTCATTATTACGGATACGGGATGTGGCATTGCTCCTGAGATTCGTCAGGATCTGTTCAAGCCGTTCAAACCTATCGAAGATCTTCGTGACGGTGATAAACTCGGGTTGCCTATCTGCAGCCTGATTGCATACAAGTTAAACGGTGAACTTCACCTGGACGATGAGTTCAAGAAAGGCACTCGCTTCATCCTGGAATTACACGAAAGATAATATTCCTGCATAATGATTTTATACGATCCTCGAGATTTTCAAATCCCGAGGATTTTTTTGTATGTCAGCAACACATATAAATTTCCGATCATTTCAACCATCGCACCACAACTTTTTATTTCCACTTAGGAAATAATTTACTCTTCTACTTGGTAATACGTCTTGTCATTCAGATAGCTATAGGCCGATTTCTTGAATGTATGGCCATCGCTGAATCTCCGGTAGTTTCTAATAAACTGGAAAGCTTCCTCACGTTCATCAGGTTTCATCTTAGCCCACAATTGCTCGCATCTGTATCTATCCGTTGGCTCTATTTTCACTTCATGATAGTAAAACTTCCAGAACTCCCGGAACGAGCCAATTAATTCCTTTTGGTCAACAAATTTTTTCCCACGAGTGACACAGCTACAATGCTTGTCATACATCAGAAGTTCATAAATATTTTTACGTTTCTTTTTAAGAAGGCCAGATTGAATGAAATTATTAATTATACGATAAAGATAAACTGATGAACAATTAAATATACCAGTCATTTTGTTTATATTTAATTGAATTTCGCCCTTATACAAATAATCACCATCAGTACTATGAATAGTTCCATAGGCTGCTTTTGTAAGCATCCAAAAATAGATAAAAAACGGTTTACAAGAAGTAAATTGATCTAAAACCATGTTTACAAGTGTTCTTGGCAGTCGAATAAAACCACCATCTTCAATATTAGAAACAAAATTTAATTTCATAATAAAAGTTTTAGCTAATAAAAAATAGTTTATAAACGCCTCACCTAAGCAATTGTATCTAATTGAATTACAATACTTTATCATTATTGAGGGAAAATAGTTAAGTGATTGTTTAGTATTTGGTTAAAAAATCACTTTTGCAAAGCACTGGCTTAAAGGTATTTAGACTAAGCCTGACAGATTTTAGTTAACATATAAGTTAACTCATTAGTTAAATTTTCTCCGTTTTCTTTACATTTTACACATCTTATATTTTTTAATATATATAATATATAATATAAATATAAAAGTTAAACATGTTAGTTAATCGCGCGTACGTGATTTTTTGTTTAATTTTTATCTCAATAGAGTAAATAAAGTCAGGTTGGGAAACGTTGCGGAGATTTTTGTGTCCTTACGTTTAGCAAGCCCAATTTTATTTTTGGTTGCCGGCTTCAAACATATCGTCAACATGTTGACAACACAAATATAAAAAATATATTCTAATTAACCAAATAAAAAAGATACGATTTTTATGCAGATTCCGATAATCTTTGAGTATATTTATAAACCGCTTTCTATCACCAAATTAGCCTTGAGAGGAACTATAACGCTATTTACTTATTTTTAGATTCGTACTAACCAGAGGCTCAAAAACTTGATTTTTTGTTTCAGAAACTTGATATTTTGTCCCAAATACTTGATGCTGGAGTGTAAAAATTTCGAAGATTGAAAATGAAAAGACGACAATGGGATATCTATATACATTCCCTGTAGGGGCTTAGCTTGTCTAAGCCCGCTAAATGCACAAGGAAGAAGGCCGTAGGCGTTACATCTTTATGTTTTCACGGGCCTACAGTATTTGGAAAATAAAAATAGCCGCAGAGCGGCAGCAATACCTAGTCGTGGATGAGCGATGCGTAACCCGCAGTATACGAATAATAACAAAAAAAATTATTCTCTGCCACCACTCCGTGGTTTGTTTTTTCTTCCTTCTTATACGCGGGTTGCGGGCTACGCCCTTCACCCACGCCTAAACATCTTTCACGCCTACGGCTTTTCAACAACATCGATGTTTTTACATTTCCTGTAGGGGACGACCTTGTGTCGTACCGCAAACAAGATGTTTTCACGGGCCTACACAAGGTAGGCCCCTACGGAAATTGAATAATTAAAGAACGAATAGTTCCGGCCTTAGCAAAAAAGTGTGAGCCGGTGACTTTTTTCTTTGGTTCGGTTTCTTTTTTGGTCAGGCAAAAAAGAA
>CAMVLL010000041.1 GCA_947168315.1 uncultured Bacteroidota bacterium
CTTTATTTCAGCGATTTCAAAGAACAATTAGTCCACTTTAACGGGACAGTAGTGTTATGATATAGAAGGTAATATAGACTATTATGAAATTCATTTTGGGAAAAATTTATTAAAAGATTATCCTAATTTGGAAAACCAGTTATATCAAGTAGTGTCAAAGTTGAAGGAACATGGTGTCAGAGAGTATGGGATACACATTTCTGAAAAAAACAAATATGGAGGATCGGGTTTCATTTTGAGGATCCCTTTTCAGATGATTTCAAAAAGGAAGACCCTCTAGATGCTTATTTCTTTGAAAAACTATGGAAAGATTTATATGTAGCTTTCTTTTGTGTTGTCATATGTTAGGTGGAATCTATGGGCAGCATTCTGATGTCTATGAGACACAGTACTTCAGTCGTATGGATATGTTGGCATATAGTGGTAATAAGGTGGTTTTCCTGTACGAGAAAGGGAATGTAGAAAGGCCCCAATCAATTGATCAATACGCAAGTGTTTCTGATTTTCGAGGCTTTTACCACTATTTAGGCCAGTTAATTGAAAAAGAATTTGATAAGTTGGATGCAAATTCATTAGATGTATTTGGGAAGATAACTATCCATTTGTTCTTTGATGCTAAAGGTGAGATTGTTTTTTATAGAATATATCTTCAAAAGGAGTCTTTCGATTTGATTCCTAACTTAGAAAGCCATCTCTATCAAATAATTTCTGACATTAAAGGAAATGGAATGAAAGCGTATGGTTTGTCTTTCTCTGACACATCAAAAATAGCCCAGGCTGGTTTCGCTTTTAAACCACTTCTTAGGTATATTTTTGAAAAAAGTAATTGATTTTTAAATCATTCTTATTAGAAAAGGGGCTTTTATATGAAAGCCCCTATTATGCCGTTAAATGCAGGAAAGTGCCGACTAAAGTCGCTTGAGTGCCAACTTGATGACCTTCTCCACTGGGAGAGTTGGCTCTTCCTTCAGAATAGTATTCACCACCTTTGCTGAGGCAGCCTGAGCAAATCCTAACATAGTTAAGGCTGCGATAGCCTCGTCGTGCGTTTCCTTTGATGTGGAAGGAAGAGTTGCTTGTTCTCCTGGATCAACTCCCATACCTAAAGCTGTGACCTTGTCTTTCAAATCGACAATGATGCGCTGAGCCGTCTTCAAACCAATTCCCTTTACCATCTTCAATAACTTGACATCTTCCTGAGCGATAATCGTACAAAGTTCCTTCGGTGATAGGGCTGAGAGGATCATCCGAGCTGAAGCTCCTCCAATTCCCGGCACGGAGATAAGTTGCAGAAACAGTTCTCGTTCCAAGGTTGTCGAGAAACCGAAGAGGACGTATGCATCTTCACGAATCGCCTCATAGATATACAGTTTCACTTCTTTCAACTTCGAGATCGCCGAGTAGGTGTTCAGCGAGATGTTGATACCATATCCTACTCCGTTGCAATCGACAATCGCCATCGTTGGTGTGGCCTCTGCTAATTCGCCTCTAATATATTCTATCATAATAAACCTCTTTGCTTTGATGCAAAGATAGCGATTTTTCCCTCTTCTTCTATAAAGTATGACATTTTTAATATTATTAAGTCTGATTGTTATGTGGAATAAATCAAAATGATTATTTTTGTGCCGAAAATATGTAATTAAGTCAACTAAAATAGAGAATTATGAGCAAAATTAGAGCTGCTGTCGTTGGTTACGGTAATATTGGTAAGTATGTAGTTGAGGCTTTGGAAGTCGCTCCTGATTTTGAAATTGCAGGAATTGTACGTCGTCATGGTGCAGATAACAAGCCTTTGGAACTGTCAGCATACGATGTTGTCAAAGATATTAAGGAGTTGAAGGATGTGGATGTAGCTATTTTGGCTACGCCTACGCGTAAAGTAGAAGAATATGCGAAGGAAATCTTGGCACTTGGTATTCACACCGTAGATAGTTTTGATATTCATACGCAGATTCCGGCTCTACGCCGTTCATTGGATGAGGTTGCAAAGAAGCATGGAACTGTTTCCATCATCTCTGCCGGTTGGGATCCGGGCAGTGACTCTATCGTTCGTTCCTTGTTGCAGGCCATTGCACCGAAGGGTATCACTTATACCAACTTTGGCCCGGGTATGAGCATGGGACATACCGTTGCCGTAAAGGCGATTGAAGGAGTGAAGGCTGCTTTGTCGATGACTATTCCTGTTGGGACAGGCATTCACCGCCGCATGGTGTATGTAGAAATCGAAAAGCCTTATCGTTTTGATGACGTAGCCGCTGCCATCAAAGCCGATGATTACTTCGCTCACGATGAGACACATGTCATTCAGGTCGATTCCGTGGATGAACTTCTGGACAGAGGCCATGGTGTAAACCTTGTCCGCAAAGGTGTTTCCGGTAAGACACAAAACCAGTTGTTTGAGTTTGATATGAAGATCAATAATCCTGCTTTGACTGGTCAGGTCCTTGTATGTGTGGCTCGTGCTGCCATGAAGCAACGCCCTGGTTGCTATACTATGATCGAAGTTCCCGTCATCGACTTGTTATACGGTGAACGCGAGGATTTGATTGCCCATTTAGTATAAATGAATAAACGATAGATTGTCCCGCTGCTGTTCTGTTCAGTGGCGGGATAATTATTCTTGTTGGTTTTCTTCCGTCGAACCTATTTTTTTATTTTCTTTGTAGCTGAAATTTAAGAGAAGAAAATATGTTGGCAAGTATTGTATGGGATGTTGATCCCGCTATCTTTCATATAGGTTCCCATGAGATTCGCTGGTATGGCTTATTATGGGGCATCGGCTTCATTTTAGCGTATGAGATTGTGGGCCGTTTGCTCAAAAAAGAACATTATCCGGAGGAATGGCCCGACAAGCTTTTTATCTATTGTTTGATCTTTACGGTGGTAGGCGCTCGTTTGGGACATTGTCTGTTCTATGAGTGGGACTATTACGGCTCTCATCCGGGTGAGATTCTGAAGATATGGAATGGTGGACTGGCCAGTCATGGTGGCGTGTTCTCATTGATTTTAGGTATGTTTATCTTCTCGAAGGTCGTTACGAAGAAGAATGTGTGGTGGCTCTTCGACCGCATGATACCGGGTGTGGCTGCTCTTTGCTTCTGCATTCGCTTGGGCAATCTGATGAATTCCGAGATCTTCGGCTTCCCGACTACTCTGCCATGGGGCTTTGAGTTCGTCCGTTCACAGGAGTGGCATCAGCTTTATGAAGGATTACCTTGCCATCCGACCCAGATCTATGAGATGCTGTACTGCTTGGTAGCTGGAGTTGTGGCCTGGGTGATGTATCATAAGTTTCATGCACAGAAATATGTCGGCTTGATTACGGGCGTTTCGTTACTGATATTCTTCGGCACTCGCTTTGCTTTAGAGTTTATGAAGAACCCACAGGTGGCAGAGGAGACCAGTATGACTATTAATATTGGGCAGCAGCTGAGCATCCCGCTGATTCTGCTGGGCATCTATCTGATCGCGACTTGCAAACGCCGGAAAGAGGCATGGACCTTGTTTTAAAAGATGATGAAACGGTTGTACCTTATATATGTAATGTGTATGTGTTGCTGGCTTGGCGGTCGGGCACAGGAGTTGCGTTCTTTGTTTGTCGCCATGCCCGACTCGGTGCTTCCCTTGCTGACGAAGACCAACCGGATGGACTGTGTCGATTTTTTGGACAGCAACATGAAAGCGGAGGTGAAGAACCGTTTTAATAACACATCCGAATTGAAGGTGCTCACGAAGGATTACCTCGAATTGCAGTTGACCTCTCAAAGCTCGGTGGAGATGAAACTCCTTCCGTTGAATGATTCAGTCAAGGTGGTGTGTATGGTTCATACGGTATGTGGCTCTGTTTGCGACAGTGAAATCACTTTCTATGATACACAATGGAAACAACTCCCTGCAAAAAATTATATTACGCTTCCGGAAGTGGATCGTTTCTACTATTTAAATACTAATGATGAATCTTACGCGACTGTTCGCAAGGCGGCGGATATGAATTTGATGAAAGCAAATCTTTCGTCTGAAGCATCTACGTTGACATTTATCTATACTACTCCCGACTATTTATCGAAAGAAGATCGAGAGAAATTGGAACTATATCTTCGCAAGGAACCGATTGTATATCAGTGGGTAGAAGGAAAATTCCAGGAATAAAAATATGAGGGGCTGCTTCAGTCGAAGCAGCCCCTCATATTGAATGATTCATTCAATTACTTCTTGAGACGATTGCCATAACGGCTCATGAACTTATCAACACGACCAGCGGTGTCAACCAACGTAGCCTTACCAGTGTAGAACGGGTGAGAAGTGTTGGAGATTTCCAGCTTAACCAATGGATAAGTTTCGCCTTCGAACTCAATTGTTTCGTTTGTCTTGCAAGTAGAGCGAGACAGGAACATATCGCCATTACTCATATCCTTGAATACTACAGGACGATAGTTTGACGGATGAAGATCTTTTTTCATTTTATCTTATTTTTTATTGTTATTTTCCTTCGTTGATTGTCTGGTAACAAAACGTGCAATGGATTTGGTGTGCAAAGTTAGTGCTTTTCTTTTAATAGAGAAATAAATTTCACGAAAATTTTTATTTTCTTTCTTTATTTATTGTGTGATTTCATAGAAATGTTGAGGTTACTATGTTTCTGTTCATTGATTTTACGTGTATAATTCCATCTATTTTGGCCATCTTTGTGTAATTTGTGAACAGACATTATGCTGTTTGGAAAAGGATCCTTTTTTTGTGTGTCTTGTACCATACAAAATCTTTTGATTAAGGCTTTTTAACCAATAAGGGCGTGTAAAACAACTTTTTTTCACTATCTTGCAATGCAAATTGTTATGCGAAAACAAATAAAACATAATACCATGAAAACATTCAGATATTTTCTCTTCCTGTGTTTTCTCATAGTGCTGACATCCTGCTCTGAAGACACATTTGTACCTCAGTCGGAGGTTATTCCTACAACAGAAAACGGGTTCGTTGATTATATCAGCATGACAGTTCCCGATATTGAGATAGATGATGCGACAACCCGTTCGAAATTTGTTGATGAAGTTACGGAACTGAAATTCGTATGGCAGGAGGACGATGCGATTGGTGTAGTGCCAATGAGCGGACATCCGCTTTCTTTCCCAATCCATGCCGAGAATGCCCAGAAGAATACGGCTTTGTTCGATGGTGGTCAGTGGGCTCTCCGTACGGATGCAAAGTATTCAGCATTCTTCCCTTACAAGAAAAATTATTGCGAGAAGGATGCTAAAAGTATCACTATCGACTATACGGGCCAAGCACAAGGCAACTATACGGATTACGACTTTATGGCCTCTGGTGCCACACAGCCGAAGGACGGTGCTGTGAAGTTCACGATGCAGCGTCTTTCAGCCATCCTGAAGATTCGGACTGTCATCACTGCAGGCAATCATGTACAATACTTTTCGTTAACGGCTTCGGATCCTGTGTTCGGTGTCAAAGGAACGCTTGATCTTTCAGGAACCGAACCGGTCTATACGCCAACGGTCATGTCGAAGTCCATCAATACGCAACTTGTAATGGATAAGGAGGTCTCTTCTAATGAAGAATTCTTCACCATTTACCTGATGATCCCTCCTGTGGATTTGAGTGGAAAGGATTTGACATTGTCCATAAATTCCAATTCAGGAGATGCAATGCAAGCTGTATTTGAAGGAAAGAACTTCGAAGCGGGGAAGGCCTATTATATATATGCAGGATACGGTCAAGATCCTTATATTACGAATAGCAACCTGATAGAAGCTGCTGGATTAAGTGATCTTGTGACTAGTCTTGGTGTAAACGTTAATTTAAATAATAAAAGGATTCTGGAGGTGACCACTATCGATGTTGGTAATAAGAATGATCCGACAGTTTGTGATGAGATTGGCTTTTTCAGAAACCTTGAGAATTTATATTGCCAAAACAATCAGCTGACTTTTTTGGATGTTTCTAATAATCCGGCATTAGAGTACTTGCAATGCTTCTCCAATGACCTGACTTCGTTGGTTGTTATTAACAATCCGAAGTTGACTAGATTGAGATGCGATGATAACCGGTTAACCTTTTTGGATGTCTCGAACAACACGGAGTTGACTGAATTAATTTGCTTCTCCAATGACCTGACTTCGTTGGACGTGTCAAACAATCCGGCATTGACTGATTTAAGATGCTACTATAATCAGTTGACTTCTATAGATGTGTCGAGTTGTACGGCATTGAGAGTTTTAGAATGCTACACCAATCACTTGACCTCCTTGAATGTCTCGAAGAATCTGAAGTTGGTTGATTTACGATGCCAATTCAACCACTTGACCTCCTTGGATGTAAGCATGTGCCCCTTACATTGGCTACAATTAGATTGCGGATTCCAGACAATAAAGTCAACAGGGGAAATAACCTACATCAAAGTAACAGGAAATGATGCTATGAAGGAATATTTCCTTAAAGAAGGGGGAATTCCTAGAAGCAGCAATCCCTATGTTGATGAGAACTGTTATGTGGAATACGAAGGCGTAAAATTCCCTGTGGAATCTTCAGATAACTAGAATGAATAAAGATGATTGATGCTATAGAGGCCTAATTTGTCTAGGCTCGCAAAGCCTTATCTGTAAGTATACCGGGGGTGCTCGCTTTGCTCGTACCTCCGGTTACTAATATCGTGTTTTTATTTTCTCTCACCGAGTTTTTTACCCTCAATTGTCGACTTTTTGTGCCCAAATATCAAGTTTTTGAAGTTAATATTCAAGTTTTTGAAGAGGGGGTATGCGGAGTTATATTATCGTTCCTGCTTAAGTTGTCAATTTAACAATTTTCCCTCCAAAAATCCTCGTACCCTTAAATATGCATTTTCGGCCTAGTGAACCCTAATGGTTCACCTTTTAGATATTTGCTGCTTTGCAAGCATTTGGATATAAGCGAATTGCAAAATTGGTGAAGGTGAAGGCTATTTTTTAATATGAGGGCTTAGGGAGGGCTTTTGAGTTAAAATTGATATTAACATTAACACATACTTGCTTTCGTGTTATTATATTCATTATATGTTTGCTCTGATGTAGTTATGTCTTAATCTTTGCATACGTTTGTTCTTAGCTGATGTGTAAAGACTGTGATGTATATGAAATTAAGTTAATTAATAGGGAAAAACGGGATGAATGTGTCAGTTTTATTACATTATTTTGTAATTTTGCGGTCGTAAAAAGAAATATTTTCTAACAATATAATTTAAATACAATGAATTACAAAAGTTTAGGTTTGGTAAACACCAGAGAGATGTTTGCTAAAGCAATCAAGGGTGGCTATGCAATCCCTGCATTCAATTTCAACAACATGGAACAGTTGCAAGCTATTATTACAGCTTCTTCTGAACTGAAGTCTCCGGTAATCCTTCAGGTTTCTAAGGGTGCCCGTAACTATGCTAATCCTATTTTGTTGGAATATATGGCACAGGGCGCAGTTGAATTTGCAAAGTCTTTAGGTTGCAATCATCCTGAAATCGTTCTTCACCTCGACCACGGTGATTCTTTTGAATTGTGCAAGAGCTGTGTTGACATGGGCTTCTCATCAGTAATGATCGATGGTTCTTCTCTTCCTTATGACGAGAATGTTGCTTTGACAAAGAAGGTTGTTGAATACGCTCATCAGTATGATGTAACTGTTGAGGGTGAGCTGGGTGTTTTGGCTGGTGTTGAGGATGAGGTTTCTGCAGAAGAGTCTCATTATACAAAACCTGAGGAAGTACAGGACTTCGTAAGCAAGACAGGTGTTGACAGTTTGGCTATCTCTATTGGTACTTCTCACGGTGCATATAAGTTCAAACCAGAGCAGTGTACACGTGACCCGAAGACTGGTCGCTTGGTTCCTCCTCCATTGGCATTCGACGTATTGGATGAGATCATGGTTAAGTTGCCAGGTTTCCCAATCGTATTGCATGGATCATCTTCTGTTCCTCAGGAATATGTTGATATCATCAACGCTAACGGTGGAAAGTTGCCTGATGCAGTAGGTATTCCAGAAGAGCAATTGCGTAAGGCTGCTGCAAGTGCTGTATGTAAGATCAACATCGACTCTGACTCTCGTCTGGCTTTCACAGCTGCTGTTCGTAAGGTCTTCACTGACAAACCAGGTGAATTCGACCCACGTAAGTACTGCGGTCCTGCTCGTGATGAGATGACTAAGATGTACAAGCATAAGATTTTGAACGTTCTTGGTTCTGACAACAAGTTGGCTAACCTCGACTAATCAACATCGTAAAAAAGAATTGGCTGTCTCCGCAAGAAGACAGCCAATTTCTTTTTATGTCCTGTATGTTTAGAAAGCAGAACCTGTCGTAGCAACCCTTGCAGCCGCTACGCCTTGAGCATTTGGAACGATGGTCATCGTTTCTCCGTTCTGCAAATTCATTGTTGCTGTACCATCTTCGTTGAGGGTAATCAGCTCATAGCTCTCATTTCCCGAAACAGCATTCCAAGAATTGTTCTCAGCATTGTAAACCAAGTCGAGTGAAGCGCTTTCACCTTCCTTAGCAATGTTGTAACCATTTTCAGTTGTTGTTACAGTGTACATGATACCATCCTCGCCACGTACTTGTTTTACATCACCAGCCTGAGCAACAGGGTTGTTGCCAGTCCAGAACTCGATAGAGTTCAAAACCAGAACGTCAGCCAAATAAGCTACACCGTAGATAGGAATGATGTTGAATGCCAAGAATACCAATTCGTTGACAAACTTGTTACCAATACCTTGATTCCAGTCTTTCAGTTTGTTGAACAAGCCGAAAGAACCGATACAAGAAGAGAAAAGGATGCATCCGCTCAGCAGAAAGCATACCAATGACATTTTACTTTTTTTCATAATTGTACGTTTTATACTTGTTGTTGTTGATACAAAGATAGACTTTTTTTCATTAAATGTGCCGTTCTTCGCAAATATTTGTATCTTTGCTTCAGCTTTATTTTTCAAATGGAATAATATCATTATAAAAATTTAATATCATGAATGAAACTGTTAATAAGACGTTGAGAGATTCGGCAGCAATCAGGTGGACTGTATTACTCTTTTTGGCTGGTGCCATGTTCTGTTCGTACATTTTCATGGATATCCTTTCTCCGATAAAGGATTTGATGCAGTCGACTCGTGGATGGGACTCGACCGCTTTCGGTACGATGCAGGGTGCTGAGACTTTCTTAAATGTTTTCGTATTCTTCCTCATCTTCGCAGGTATCATCCTTGACAAGATGGGTGTTCGCTTTACGGCTGTTCTCTCGGGTGCAGTGATGTTGATTGGTGCTACCATCAACTGGTACGCTGTGACGGAAGGATTCCAAGGAAGCGGTTTGGACACTTGGTTTACAAATAATCTGAATTATATTCCGGGATTCGACGAGTTGGGTATCTCACCGTTCTATCGCGGCATGCCTTCTTCGGCAAAGTTCGCAGCTGTCGGCTTTATGATCTTCGGTTGTGGTGTCGAGATGGCTGGTATCACGGTGTCACGTGGTATCGTTAAATGGTTCAAAGGTCGTGAGATGGCATTGGCCATGGGTTCCGAGATGGCTTTGGCTCGCTTGGGTGTTGCGACTTGTATGATTTTCTCACCGGTTATCGCCAAGTATAATGGTCACATCGATGTTTCCCGCTCGGTAGCTTTTGGTGTTATCTTACTGATGATTGCGTTGATCATGTTTATCGTTTACTTCTTCATGGATAAGAAGTTGGATGCTCAGACGGGTGAGGCTGAGGAGAAAGATGATCCATTCAAGATTTCCGACCTTGGCAAAATTCTGACGAGCAGCGGTTTTTGGTTGGTAGCTCTCTTGTGCGTATTGTATTACAGCGCCATCTTCCCATTCCAGAAATATGCTGTGAACATGTTACAGTGTAATTTGACTTTCACGGATGTAGATCCGAACTCGTTCTGGGCAGGTAACACTGTAACGGTGATCCAGTACATTATTATGTTGGTGGTTGCTGCCGCTGCTTTTGCCAGCAACTTTTCGAAGAAGAAGAGCATGAAATACGGCTTACTGTTGTTGGCTGTTGTCGCTTTGGCCGTATTCTGCTATATGGGCTATATGCGTCAGAGTGCTGAGACTGTCTTTGCTGTGTTCCCATTGTTGGCTGTCGGTATCACACCGATCCTTGGCAACTATGTTGACCACAAGGGGAAGGCTGCAACGATGTTGATCTTAGGCTCACTGTTATTGATTGCTTGTCACCTCACATTCGCATTTGTTCTTCCTGCATTCAAGGGTAATGCCATTGGTGGAATATTCATTGCTTATCTGACCATTTTGGTTTTAGGTGCTTCCTTCTCATTGGTTCCGGCTTCATTATGGCCAAGTGTTCCAAAGTTGGTGGATGCAAAGATTATCGGTAGTGCTTATGCGATGATTTTCTGGATTCAGAACATTGGTCTTTGGCTATTCCCATTGTTGATTGGTAAAATTTTGGACAAGACCAATCCTCAGTTGGTTGCTGATTTGAAGAATGGGGTGATCACAGCTGAGGAAGCCGCTGTGTCATACGATTACACCGTTCCATTGGTGATGTTGGCTTCGTTAGGTGTAGCAGCGTTGATTCTAGGGTTTGTCCTCAAGGCTGTTGACAAGAAGAAAGGTTATGGTTTGGAATTACCGAACATTCAGAAGTAAAGTGATTCTTTGATATAGGAAAGGCTGCCTCATTATGGCAGCCTTTTTTGTTAGATGGCTTTTTACATCGTTTGTTATTCATTTCTCTTTTGCATGAACAAAAGAGAAATGAACCAAAGAGAAAATTCACCGGCTGTCGCAAAAAATCTAAAAATCGAAGCATGTTTCCCTAAACGAGCCAAACGCCCTCGCTTCGCTCGCTTGACGAGGCTCGTTCTTAACGGGAAACATCTTCAATTTTCTTTACGCTTTTTTGCTAAAGGCCGGAACTATTTACACGTTAATGAGAACGATAAACTGATAATAAAAAATAGGGCCGACATTTGGTCGGCCCGTATAGTGATTGAAGGTTTTTTGTATGAGCAATCAAGCACCGAAAGACTTCAGTCCTTGTCAATCTTTTGGATGGCTCCCGTTTGAGGATGGAAGATAACTCGGGTGTTGACCTTACTTTTGAACAAATCGTTCACGAGAACTTCGGTAGAACCAAACTGGGTGACAGGAAGCTCGCCCTTGAAGTATTGTTTCTCAACACTTCTGACCGTCACTCTTGCTTTCCCTGGAATGTTATAGATGATACCTTCCATCTTTTTCTTCTTCTCTGCTGCCTTCGGATCAATGGTCGGAATCGGATCGACTGTTTCCATAGAGATATAAACAGGAGCACCGGCAAGATCGTCCGCTTTGACGATACCTAAACGACGGGAGAAACGGAAAGCAACTTGGTCTTTCATCTGATCTTCCGGTGTGATATAGAAGTGGAGAGTCTGTTCCTCGTTGGTCGTTGTACCGGCAAATAACTGTGTCAGGGCTTGTTCTTGTTCCTCAAGATTGTCTAACATCAACTTCATCGCTGCACCATCCTTCGGCATATATTCTGCCTGTCCTTTGATCAGGCTGTTCTTGCTTTCACGGATGCTATAAATCTCTTTGGCAACCAAGTCTGCCATCTTGGCTGTTGAGGTTGCACTGAGGATTTCTTCTGTTAGATATTTCTTCGGATCCAACTTTTTCGGCGCAGGAATGTCGGCTTTTTTCTCAGCATTTCCTTCAACATCGACCTTCGTGTTGATAGCAAGGACGATACCGTCTTTGCTGAGCTGAACATTTGATGCCACATCCTTGTCCTTTACCTTCACCATATAGGCATTGTCGGGATCGGGAATACCAGCCGAGCTGACTTTCACCTCTTTTATCTCCCAGTGTACGTCGGCTTGTGCAGAAACGTTATTCAAACGAAGGTAGCGACTAGCATATTGGCACAAATCACCTGGTGTATAGGTGATCTTAGTAGCTGTCACTTCTATATCGATGGCTGTCTTTGGCAAATAATAAACCACACCATCGTTCAGACTGTTCGGTATAAACGGAGTAATGTCCTGAGCATAACTCATGGACGTACCCAACAAAGCTGCGATAAGTAAATATTTTTTCATCTTTTAAGTCTTTTCCTTGCTATGAGGCAAAGATAGTTATTCTTTTAGATTTATCTTTCATGTTCTAATAATTTCTTCCATGCATAAGGAAGTGCATCAATGATATCACCGGCAGTCATTCCTATCTCACCCTTCTCGGCTGCTGCCATATCGCCTGCCAATCCATGAACGTACACTCCCAGTTTGCACACATCTTCCGGGTTAAATCCTTGGGCTGCCAAGGCGAGGAGGATACCTGTGAGCACATCACCGCTTCCTGCTGTTGCCATCCCTGCATTGCCTGTCGGGTTGAAAAGGAACCGACCGTCGGGTGTGACGATGGTGGAATAATGACCTTTCACAATAATGTAGGATGCAAGAGAGATGGCTAGTTCCTTGGCCTTCTTCAGGCGTTCGAAAGAATCCGTACATTTACCGACCAAACGTTCCAACTCACCGATATGAGGTGTAAGAATGGAGCCTTTTGTCAGCATCGACAGCCAGTTACGATGAGAACTCAGAATGTTAAGGGCATCTGCATCAATTATCATCGGAAGAGAGGACTGCTGCAGTTGGTCCTTGAGGGCAAACGCCGTTTCTTCCTCCTGTCCGATGCCAGGTCCGACAGCTACCGCCTGATAGTTATCTGTCTCTTCAGGAACAGCAAAGAACTGTTGGTCGACATCTGTACGTGTAATGGCTTCCGGTACCGAAAGTTGCAAAATATCATGGTTACAAATAGGCACGTGGACGGTCAGCAAGCCGATACCCGATTTGATACAAGCCTTGGAAGCAAGGATGGATGCACCGGCCATCCCGTATTTCCCGGCAATCAGCAAGCCATGGCCGAACGTTCCTTTATGAGCAAAAGCCTTTCGCTTCTTCAGCAAACGTTCGATATCTGTCCGCTCCATAACCTGATACGGAGTGTCAGTGCTATCAATGAACGATTGTTGCAGACCGATATCCAATAATTCCCATTCACCGACAATGTCTTCGTTCTCAGGGAAGAGAAAAGCCAGTTTCGGTAACTGGATGCTTAAGGTTACATCAGCATGGATGATATGTTGACGGTTATTGAACGTGTTCTCTTCACCCATCAGTCCAGATGGGATATCGATGGAGACAACTGGTGACGGTGAGGCGTTGATATACTTGATGACAGCTGCGAAGCCACCACCCAACGGACGGTTCAGTCCGCTGCCAAACAAGCCATCTACGACAAGGTCGGTTGCAGTCAGGTTAGGAGGCGTGAACGATGTTGTAATCTCAGTAAAGTATACGTTTCCACATTCCTTCAGTCGTTGCAGGTTAGTATGACACTCCTCACTAAGGTTACCGCCTATGTTGAACAGAAAAACTTCCACGCCATAGCCTTTGTTTGAAAGTAGGCGTGCCACGGCTAAGGCATCACCGCCATTGTTGCCCGGCCCGGCAAAGACCTTTACGACAAAGGATGTGTCCCAGCGGCGGATAATGGCTGAAACGAGTTGCTCGGCTGCCCGCTCCATCAAGTCAATGGATTCAACCGGCTCGTTATCGATGGTATATTGGTCCAGTTCTTTAAGCTGTATACTACTTAATATCTTCATGGTCGGGATATTTCTTTGTACAAAGATAATGATTTTATAAAAAGAGAAACCCTTAAAACTTCTATACTTAAAATAAAAAGCTTAAATTTGCAATAAAATCAATTTAACCATGGGAAACATCAAAGTTAAGGATAAAGTTTTTGCACCGTTTATCCCGGAAGCAAAGATCCAACAAGAGGTAAAACGCGTTGCGGATGAGATAAGTCATGACTTGGCAGGAAGTGATCCGCTATTCATCAGTGTGCTGAACGGTTCGTTTATGTTTGCGTCCGATCTGCTGCGCTACATCAGCATACCTTGCGAAATCTCGTTCGTTAAGTTATCTTCTTACTCAGGAACCTCTTCAACAGGAAAGATGAAGGAATTGGTTGGACTGAACACGGATATTTCCGGGCGTACAGTCGTCGTCGTTGAGGATATCATCGATACTGGCTTTACTATGGAGCACATGATTGAGCAACTGAAGAAGATGAATCCGAAAAATATCAAGATCTGTACGTTGCTAGTAAAGCCTGACAAATTGCGGGTAAAACTTGATATCGATTATGTTGCCATGCGTATTCCGAACGATTTCATCGTAGGTTACGGCTTGGATTATGATGAGCATGGCCGCAATTACCGCGATATCTATACAGTTGTAAATGATTAACAAACAAAATATAAAGAACATGTTGAATATTGTCATTTTTGGAGCTCCAGGTTCCGGCAAGGGAACACAGAGCGAGTTTATTGTAGAGAAATATGGGATCAACCATGTGTCTACAGGTGATGTGCTTCGCGGCGAGATGAAGAATGGAACAGAGTTGGGCAAGATCGCCAAAGGATATATGGATGAAGGTAAACTTCTTCCTGATGATTTGATCGTGGATATGTTGGCTTCGAAACTAGATAGCTTTGAAGGTAGTAAAGGCGTTATTTTCGATGGATTCCCTCGTACCATTGCTCAGGCTGAGGCTTTGAAGAAAATGTTGGCTGCTCGCGGTCAGGAAGTATCTGTGATGTTGGATCTGGAAGTTCCGGAAGATGAACTGATGGTTCGTTTGATCAAACGCGGACAGGAGACTGGTCGTGCTGATGACAATGAGGAGACTATCAAAAACCGTCTGGTCGTTTACCATTCACAGACCGCTCCGGTCATCGACTGGTACAAGAATGATGGAAAATATCAGCATATCGATGGTGTCGGCTCAATGGAGAGAATATTTGCCGATATCTGTGCTGCTATTGATGGCTTGAAATAAATTTAATAGGTTGACGGGTGAGGGCATGCATCAATATGTCCTCACCCTTTTTAACGGATAAAATATGGCTGAATCGAATTTCGTTGACTATGTGAAGATATATTGCCGCTCAGGTAAAGGCGGTCGAGGCTCTATGCACATGAGAAGAGCAAAGTACATTCCCAACGGCGGACCTGACGGTGGCGACGGAGGAAGAGGAGGTCATGTCATCTTGCGTGGCAATCGGAACTATTGGACATTATTGCACCTTCGTTATGAACGTCATGCTTTTGCCACTCATGGAGAGAATGGCTCCAGGAACAAAAGTTTCGGCAAGGACGGCTCCGATAAAATCATTGAAGTACCTTGTGGAACAGTGGCTTACAATGCCGAAACAGGTGAGTATATCTGCGACATCACTGAGCATGGACAGGAATTTATCTTGCTGAAGGGTGGTCGTGGCGGACTAGGAAACTGGCATTTCCGTACAGCAACAAACCAAGCTCCACGTTATGCCCAACCTGGCGAGCCGATGCAAGAGATGGAGGTCATCCTTGAACTGAAACTCTTGGCGGATGTCGGACTGGTGGGTTTCCCCAATGCGGGAAAATCGACTTTGCTATCTACGATCACCTCTGCTAAACCGAAGATTGCCAACTATCCGTTTACCACGATGGAGCCTAACTTGGGCATCGTCTCTTACCATGAAGGAAAATCGTTTGTCATGGCTGATATCCCTGGTATCATTGAGGGAGCTAGCGAGGGAAGGGGACTCGGTCTTCGCTTTCTCCGTCATATAGAACGGAACTCGTTGTTGCTGTTCATGGTGCCAGCCGATACGGAAGATATCAAAAAGGAATATGAGATATTGCTGAACGAGTTGGCTACCTTCAATCCGGAGATGCTCGACAAGCAACGTGTGTTGGCTATCACGAAGTGCGACCTTGTTGACCAAGATCTTATTGAATTGTTAGAGCCGACCTTACCAGAAGGTATCCCTTACGTGTTTATCTCAGCTGTTAGTGGATTGGGCATCTCTCAACTGAAGGATGTGCTTTGGACCGAGCTGAACCGCGAGAGCAATCAGCTGAAGGGTACAGAAACCTTAGTTCACCGAGCAAAGGATCGTATGGTCTTGCCAGAGGAACTGAGGGATATGGGCGAAGATGAAGATCTGACCGTCGATGTTGAAGATGTTCCTGAGGATTTGGACGACTTCGATTATGAATATGATGAGGAAGAGGGCGAGGCATGAGAATGAAAATCGTTATTTCGCCTGAATTCAAAGCTGTTTGGCCAGCATTCCGTGGTAAAGCAGTCTCTGCAACCGTCAAGAACACACCTTATAATGAGGAGTTGTGGAAAGAAATAGAACAGTTGACCGAGGAATATAGGGCAACATATACGCCAGATACCGTGAAGGAGATTGTTCCAATCAAGGCAACGCGAGATGCCTATCGGAAATTTGGGAAAGATCCCAGCCGTTACCGCCCATCCAATGAAGGTCTGTGTCGCCGTATCGTGAGAGGACTTCCGCTCTATCAGATAGATACCTTGGTTGATCTGGTGAATGTGATTTCCATCCGACATGGTTATTCTATTGGAGGGTTTGATGCTGATAAATTTGTCGGCGATACCCTAACCTTAGGAGTGGGGAAGGCTGGAGAACCATACGAAGGTATCGGACGCGGCATGCTGAATATCGAGTGTTTGCCAGTTTATCGGGATGCAGTCGGCGGGATAGGTACGCCAACCAGTGATCATGAGCGGACTAAGATGGATGTGCAGACAACGCATTTCTTGGCTCTGATCAATGGATATAGTGGTGAAAACGGATTGCAGGAAGCAGCCGACGACATGGTCCGCATGCTGAAGACATATCTGGATGCTACGGACATAGAAGTCGTTGATTATAAATGAGGTTATGATGAAGAAAAGAACGATAAGTGGTTTGATACTGGGAATGATCAGTTTGTTATGTTATGCACAGACACCAAGCATGACTTTCTCTGCATTCGAAACGCAACACGTGAGAGTGCAGACTCCGGGTTTGTTTGATGGCGTCAGCAAGTTTGTGATTCATTTGGACAGTATACCCACATGGGATTACTGTTTCCCACTTCCTGGCGGCAAGGTCATTTCTCCTTTTGGAGGGAAGCGTCGTCATGCAGGAACGGACATCAAGACCAGAGCAAACGACACGGTTCGTGCCGTGTTTAGTGGTGTGGTACGGATGGCTAAGCCATACAGCGGTTATGGTAATGTGGTGGTAGTCCGCCATCCGAATGGGTTGGAGAGCGTGTATAGTCACAACTCGAAGAATCTGGTAAAGTCGGGCGACAAGGTCAAGGCAGGACAACCATTAGGGTTGGCTGGGCGTACCGGACGTGCGACAACCGAGCATGTACATTTCGAGTTCCGGGTGAATGGTCAAGCCTTCAACACCAACATGATTATCAATTATGACAATAACACCCTGCAACATGGGGATATTGTCTGTACGAAAACAGGAAATGGAGTAACTATTAAAAAGAAATGAAATGCCAAGTACAGAAGAATTAGAAAAAGCGATGATGAGTGGTATTACCTTTAAAGGTGCCAAGAGTGAACCAAATCCTTCCGAAGCGAATAAGGTGAAGACCAAAGCGAAGAAAAAGACGTATATCTCCGGAGGTCATGGTTCGGGAGCCTCTACAAAGAGAGCCGAAATCCGGAAAAAAAGAGCTAATCGACATAAATGATTAATCCTTAAGCTGAGTCTTATTGGATTTATGGCGATAAGGAGAAGGAGATAGCTGTTATAAATCTTATTAAATAAGAAGGCGATTACTGTTATGTAATCGCCTTCTTTTGTGGTGCCACCAGGAATCGAACCGGGGACACAAGGATTTTCAGTCCTTTGCTCTACCATCTGAGCTATGGCACCTTTTTACTTTGCGGTTGCAAAGGTAGATAAAGTTTTTATATCTACAAATTTTTAGAAAGAAATTTAGTCAATATGTGATAAAATGGCAGTCTTATTGAAAGAAAAGTTATTCTTCTTTTCTTTCTCTCCGTGATTTCATTATCTTTGCCAAGCGAAGATAAGCCTCAAAATAGTATGGTTTCGATAAAGAGATTATGGATATGGTGTCGTCGGATCCGACATTCCGCAGGGTTCGGTGTACAGTCACCAACTGATTTTTTTCTGATAACCTCGGTCATGTATGAAAAGCGACCCTACTATGCTTATCAAGCTCTTTCAGAAGAGCATTACGACTCCCTTTTACCACACTATCGGACCAAGATAAACCGTCTTCTTTTCCGCATGATTAATTATACGCAGCCTAAGAATCTGTTGGAGGTAGGACAGGATAATGGTGAGGCTTTTCAGTATATGTGTTCGGCCAAGAAGGGGATGGATACCTTTTTTATAAAAAGTCATGAATGTCAGGTTGCACTGAAGCAACTGGGGGCAAAACTGGAAGAATGGAAGTCGTTAGGCTGTCTTCATATCGGACATACCTTATACTATAAGGAGGTTTTCGAAGCAGCACTTCCATATATGAAGCCAGGCAGTTGGATGATTATTGGCGGTATCCATGCGACGAAGGACAGAGAACGCTGGTGGAAGGAATTACAGAAAGACGAACGAACAGTCATCACATACGACTTGTATGATGTAGGGTTCGTCTTCTTTGAGGAAAAACGTTACAAAGAAAACTATATCGTTAACTTTTTATAAATACTATGAAGATATACACGAAGACAGGTGACAAAGGAACGACCTCTTTGGTAGGAGGTGTTCGGGTCTCAAAGACTGATGATCGGCTTGAGGCTTATGGAACTGTAGATGAGTTGAACTCAGAATTAGGACTCTTGCAGACCTATGTGAAATCAGAGGAAGAATTGGAATGTATCGCTTTCGTGCAACGGAAGTTATTTGCCATAGGAGGCTATTTGGCAACCGACCAGACAAAGACCGATTTGCGGGAAAGTTGTGTGATCACTCAGGAAGATGTTGAAAAAATGGAACAAGCTATCGATAAAATCGACAGTGCCCTACCTCCTTTGCGCTCGTTCATTATTCCTGGAGGATCTAGGAGTTCAGCTGTGTGTCATGTTTGTAGGACAGTGTGTCGTAGGGCTGAAAGGCGTATTCTTGTGTTGAACGATTTGTACGAAGTCGACCCCAATTTGATATCTTTTATGAACCGGTTATCTGATTACTTATTTGTTTTAGCTAGAAAATTGAATCTTTTAGAAGGCGTTAACGAAATTTTACTAGATAATAGTTGCAAATGAATGAATTCATAGTATATTTGCAGCCAAAAATAAAGGAGTAATAAATAACATCATAAAAGGAAAGACTATGTACTGGACATTAGAGTTAGCTTCAAAGTTAGAGGATGCACCATGGCCTGCAACCAAGGATGAGTTGATTGATTATGCTATTCGTTCGGGATCTCCATTGGAGGTTATCGAGAATTTGCAAGAGATAGAGGATGAGGGTGAAATATATGAAACTATCGAAGATATTTGGCCAGACTATCCTTCAAAAGAAGATTTCTTCTTCAACGAGGATGAGTATTAAA
>CAMVLL010000042.1 GCA_947168315.1 uncultured Bacteroidota bacterium
TTTAAACTACTCATTATACAGAAATATTTGTCGCTAAATGGATATATATAGATTTCCAAATCGAAAATTAGTTATTCTATTTACAAGTAAACCACCAATAAATAATGAAAAACATTTGCACAAATTAGTATACTTTCCTACTTTTATTGCCTATTAATTCAATCAATTCAAATCATAATGAAAAAGCAAATCTTAATGGCATCTGCACTTTTATTATTATTGGCAGGATGTACCCAAGTAAAAACAAACGACAACCCGTTCTTTGCGGAAAAGTACAACACTCCGTACGAGATTCCACCATTCGGCGAAATCACAGTCGACCATATTCGTGAGGCTTTATTGAAAGGTATTGAAGACAAGAAAGCAACCATTCAACAAATTGCAGAGAACACTGAAGCGCCAACTTTTGAAAACACTATTCTGGCCCTTGACAATGCCGGCGAATTATTAACAAAGGTGGAGAGCGTGTTCGAATCACTCTCAAGCAGTGACTCAAATCAAGAGTTCCGTGACTTACAGAAAATGGTTTCACCATTGTCCTCCGACCTCACCAATACCACTTATATGAACGATAAACTGTTCCAACGGGTAAAAGCAGTGTACGAGAATCAGGATCAAGCCAACTACGACAAAGAACAAAAGAAACTCATTGAAAACTATTACAAACGTTTTGTTCGTAATGGCGCAAACCTGAACGATGCAGAAAAAGAGCAACTGGCCAAGTTGAATAACGAGATTTCCATGCTTCAATTACAATTCGAACAGAACCTGCTGCATGAAACAAACAACACCTTTGTTACCGTTGATAAGTTGGAAGACCTCGACGGACTGCCTCAAGCAAACATTGATGCTGCTGCAAAAATGGCTAAGGATAACGGACAAGAAGGTAAGTGGATGTTTAACATGCAACGCGCCAGTTGTAATCCAGTGCTTCAGTTCTGCACCAATCGAGAATTACGTAAGCAAGTTTACGATGCTTATTATAACCGAGGTAACCAAGGTAATGAATGGGACAATAAAGAGATTAGCTCCAAATTGGTTAACCTTCGTCTACAAAAAGCAAAGCTGATGGGATTTAAAGACTACGCTTCCTTTGTCCTGGATAACCAGATGGCTAAGAACAGCGAAAACGTCTATAATCTATTAAACCAAATCTGGGAGCCAGCAGTAAAGAAAGCAAAAGATGAACTGGACGATATCCGCGCTGAGATCCGTAAAGAAGGCAAAGATTTTGAGCCTGAAGGATGGGATTATATGTATTATCTGGATAAAGCTAAGAATGCTAAATTCGACATCGACGACAATGCCATCCGTCCTTATTTAGAAGTCTATAACGTACAGCAAGGTATGTTCTACGTAGCCAACAAACTATATGGCTTGACTTTCAAAGAGCGTACTGACCTTCCGAAATATCAAGAAGATGTCAAACTCTTCGAGGTTTATGACAAAGATGGCTCACTGCTGGCACTGTTCTATAGCGACTATTTCCCACGTGACGGTAAAGGTGCCGGTGCATGGTGTGGCGGTTTCCGCGGTCAATATTACAAAGACGGTCAACGTGTAATTCCTATCGTTACAAATGTGGCTAGCCTTACACCTCCTAATGGAGACACTCCTGCCCTTCAGAATATTACCAACATTACGACTGAATTCCATGAGTTCGGTCATGCATTACACTCATTCATGAACGATGTGAAATACCATGGAACAGGTAATGTTGAGCGCGATTTCGTAGAAGTTCCTTCTCAAATTGATGAACATTGGGCATTGGAACCTGAAATCTTAAACGTATATGCCAAGCATTATCAAACAGGTGAAATAATTCCGATGGACTTGGTAAAGAAAATCCAAGATAGTGAGAAATACGGTCAAGGATTTGCAACAGTCGAGTTGATTGCCGCTTCTTTAGTCGATATGGATCTTCACACTCTGACAGAGATTCCTGCTGACTTCAACGTGATGGACTTTGAGCAACAAAAGCTGAACGAACGTGGAATTCCACGCCAGATTTTCCCACGTTATCGAGTAACAAATTTCTCACACATCATGGGTGGTGGTTATACTGCCGGATATTACAGTTATACCTGGGCTGAAGTATATGAATGTGATGCTTATCAAGCCTATAAGGAAGCAGGGAATATACTCGACAGCAGCATTGCCCAACGCTTCCGTGAGACCATCTTTGCTCCTGGTGGTATCGATGATGGTATGACCATGTATCGCAATTTCCGTGGTCGTGACCCGAAGATTGACGGACTGTTAGAGAACCGAGGTTTGAAATAAGACAGCCATTAAACTATATGACAAGCAAGGGATGCATCAATGATGCATCCCTTGCTGTTACTTATTTCTTATATAACCATTCATCCCCGTTGATCGAGAACACATCGACATTGCTCGACTTATACGATAGGAACATGGCAATAATCAAGACAATTGCTATGCAGATAAGAATTAGCGTAGATATCTTTGAAGGAACTTTCCGCCTTATGAGCCGTATCAAACGAAGAATCAGATTGTTTGCATACCTGATCATGAGGGCTGCAAGTGCACCCACAACACCTGCGACTACAAAGATTCTTAAGGCTTGGACGTTCTCCAAATTAGGGAAGGACACATAGGTTCTCAATCCATTTATTCCGATTTGAGTAATCTTGGCCGGATCTGTATATCGAATGGAATGCATCGTCACCTCATCTGGTTCTGGTAAAAACTTACTTGGAAGTGCAATAGGCGTTCTATAATCGATGGTCAAATTACGTACATAGCGCCATGTTGATCCACCCAATTTTATCACTTCAATTGTTTTGCTGATATCCTCCGCTGAAGTAAACACATTTGGTCGCTCATAATTCGTAGAAGGTCCGAAATTATAAATTGGGCAAATGGTATCCAATAGTGAAGCTGTTGCAAAATATTCCCGCTTGAACCCATTCCTTCCTACTGACTCTGAAATTGAATAATTCAGATATTTATGAACCCTTACAGTATCAGGCTTTGCTTCCGTACCATCATAAGATAAGAATTTGATATCTGCATCTTTCTTATAATCCAACCCAGGATGATGAATCCAATTAGTATAATAAAAGCTCTGACGGTAATTCCCATAGACCGATATATACGCCATCGCACCCATTGAATCGACAGGGAACTCACGAACAGTATTCTTCTCTATCAAAAACTGACTAAGGCGCGCTACAGACTCATCGGATATATTAGATGAATAACTTATTCTTACAGAATCACGCTTTAAAAGTCCTGTGATTATCAGTGCTCCGTTACCTCGCTTTTTCTCTTTAGATTTCGAGGTAAGGACGATGTCGCTAGGAATAAGTTCACCTTCATCTGAGCCCAAAGGATTCCTACTCAACAAATCATAATTCCGGATAAGTGAGATGTCTATCTTATTCGAGTCAGGTTTCCAACTGGAATATGCATAGTTTACTTTCGTATAAGAGATAGGCACTTGGTAAATCTTCAGAAGCACATAACAAGAAATCAAGACGCCTATCAGAGACAAGGCAAATTTGAGCAGCACCACCTTACCACTGTCGTTATTGGCCTTGAAGACTTTATACCCTATTCCCAACGAGGTTAGAATAATGATAGGTAAAAGATAGGTATTCATATCGAAATGAGTTTATTTCAATTTCAACACTAATGTCGGATCAAGCGGATAGCGCCCAAAATCCTTGCCATAAATGGCAAGACCTCCGTTTTGTGCTTCTTCCGGCACAACAAAGCGGATAACCGTCTTTCTATCTTTTTGAAGAAGCTCAATCGGAATGTTTATTTGGAACAATTCCCCATACGAACCTGCTTCCAACATGCGGTTTGTATGCGGTTGTGAACCCCAAGAAAGGATTCCACGATGGTCAGCTGGGTCGTCTGCCAAATCTTGTTTCCCAACTGATTTTCCATTGACAAGAACATCCAACTGTGATTTCCACGGCTTCGTATCGGTCATCGCATAAGAATTTGCAGACTTACAATGATCAAATGTACCACCACCAAGCATGTAATTATCTTCTATTTCGCTCTTGTCGAAATCTTTTCCAAAAGGCTCTTTGGCTGATGCCTCAAACACCAGTTCGGCTGACGCTATCTTGTCAAGTTCAACTTGTCCTGGAATCGAAACCTCATATTCGAAATATCCATTGCCAAAACCATCAACCTTCAATCCGTCGTATACGGAAGTTTGCTTAAGCGACCATTTCTGATCCGTAAATGATGCTGGAGCGAACGTCAACATACAAGCATTGTCGGCTTTCATATCAGTACCTTCTTTTACACGGAAAGTTAAGAAATTATGATGAAGTACCTTTCCATCACCCTTCAATACCATTCTGAGAAGATATATGCCTTTTGCTTCTGGGATGTTAACTGCAACAGAACCTGCTGTACGACTCATAAACGGTTCAAAAACAACAGGAGTCTTTCCGTTCTCGTACGATTTGAACTCACCTAATTGATTCCATCCCACCAACTCTGTCTCTAAGGTCAACGCTCCTGGATTCTTATCAGTCATGAATGAAGCATAGAACGGGATATCCAACTTCTCACCGCCCTTGGGCTCAGTGTACAGATAACGTTCTGGAGAAATGTAATACAAACTTTGAAAGTCGGCCATTGTCATTCCAGGAACCAACTCATCCAGACCGTCAATCTTTGGTGAACGGTCGTATTGAACATATCCGTTCCATTCATTAATAACATCATGATGTTCGGTATAAAGCCATCCAGCACATTTTGGATAACGGCGGAAAGCATCAATCATGATATGATAATCCCATGTATAATCACAGTCGCCTGCACTTCCCTCATATCCCCAAACGTTACCACACTCACTATTGATCATAGGAGCATCGGTCTGTTTGTTCTCACCAATATAGTTAAACGAACTGCCAGGGAACGTATTGTCAACATACATCTTTATTTCCTTTTCCCACATATGACCTGGACGATATGCATGCCATGAATTGATATCTGATTCCACGTGATCACGGTTACATGCAGACTGATCTTCAACCAAGCGAGACGGGTCGAGGCTCTTTGTCAAATGGTACATCGAGCGTACCCATTCTTGTGTTTCAGGAAGGTAAGTACCATCCTTTTCTTTTAGTCCCCATGTCTCGTTGAAGTTCACCCATGCAAAGATAGAAGGATGGTTATAGTCACGTTCCACCTGTCCACGCAAGCAACGCTCCCAATCCTCACGAGCCTCAGGAATAGGCTGTCCCCAGAAATTCGGAGTATCCGCCATGATCAATAAACCAAGTTTATCTGCCCAATATAGCTTACGAGGTACTTCCACCTTGATGTGAATGCGGTTACCATTCAATCCGAGTTTCTTGGAGATAAGAATCTCGTTCTTCATGAACTCATCGCTTGGGAAGGTATAGAATCCTTCTGGATGATAACTCTGGTCTAAGCAAAGTTGGAGATAGATTGGTTTATTATTCAATGCGACATAGTTATAATCAGCACCAGGGAATTGAATAACACCGACTTTACGTTGTCCAAAGTAAGTATTCACTTCGTCTTGGTCACCGAGAGAGGCAGTCACCTCATACAGGAACGGATCGTCAAGATCCCATAAATGTTGATTCTTGATAGGAATAATATACTGAGCATGATCCTTTCCTTCAACCTTGCCGACGAATGTCTCTTGATCACCTGTCTTAAATACGAGCTTAAATACTTCGTCAACAGCTGTCGGAGCAGAGAAAGCCACGTCAACTTGTACAGTACTATTATCTATATTAGGTGTAAAATGGATAGAACGGATATAGTTCTCACCACGGGCCTCCAGGTAGACAGTCTGCCAGATACCACGTGCATTGCCATACCCCTGTTTGCCATATAGATGGGCATCGCTAGAAGTATCATCAGCCTTAATCATCAACTGCTGTTTCTGTCCGAACTGGACATCCTTCAGTTCACATTCAAATGGGATATATCCACCTTGATGTCGGCCAACTTCTTTGCCGTCAAGCCAAACTTGAGTATCCCAATCGGAAGCACCGATAACAAGGAAGACACGTTTCCCTTCCCATGACTTCGGTACTGTTATCTCACGGCCATACCAGCCGATATCACCTTTAGTATCGGTTTCACCAGAGGCATTTCGATATGGCGAGTCTCCTATATTTTCTACTTCCGAAAGCTTGGATCCCCATGGGAAAGGAACCAGAATCTGTCTGTCAAGAGATGTGCTTTTGTTCTCAGCCAATGCCTTTGAGGCGATGGCCTCATCAAAAGTAAACGACCAATGTCCGTTAAGGTTTTGCCATAGGGCACGCTCGAAATCCGGACGTGGATGTTCCGGTAAAGGAATTGTCTCAGTAACTGCTATTTTTGTACAAGCACTGAATAACATCATTACAAACGCACAGAATAAAAATACATGCTTCTTCATACGATTATTATTATGGTTTATTTTTTTCATGGAATGATAAAGGTTTTATTATTGAACAAAAGATGGGAACACTATTTTCACTAAAAATGTGATTCGATAATATTTATATTCTATCAAACAATGGAACTCCTACTATACAAACAAAGCAAAAGACCCTCATTATGAACCTTTTGCTTTGCGTTATAGACCATAAAAAATAGAGGAATTAATCATCAATTCCTATAAGATTCCCTTTCTTATTGAATTTCAAATCCATGTCATTTGATAATTCAATCTCATAACCGTAACGTTCTTTATCAATCTTAGTGATAACATTGTTTGGGAAAGTAGCCTGCACATAAGCAGCAATAGCTTCAGGAACAAGAACTTGTGGAACAGCATTCATATTACAATCTACCTTGTCCCATTTTCCTTTCCGATCAAACTCTACTTTTGTTCCATCACTAAGACGTACTTCATACTTTTTACCTCCCATTTCATTATCTCTTTCTGCGTAGATGATTGTCAGTTCAGGGAAATAGTTTTGAACAAATTCTTTCACACTTAAAGGCAACTGATCAACTGGAACAGGAAAATCATCGGCAAAAGATGTTGCCGGAGCCATCACCAAGCATAGAAGTGCTACAAAAAGGAATTTAACAGCTTTCATAATTCTACATTTATTGAATATACAAATATTGAAAATACAAAGTTATCGTAACTTTCTGAATAAACAAATAATCTACTCATTTTGTTGATAAACACGAACATAGTCAACATAGTAACGTAACGGGAACTGACTATCATCAGGTGTTCCTCCATTACTACCAATAGCCAAATTCAAAAGAAGATAATCACCGAAACCTTCGGCAGATGTATTAAATGGGTTCTCCGTATTTCCTTTCCATCCTCCATTAAACGTCTTGGACAATTCAATTTCGTTCAACAACTCATCGTCCAAATATAAGCGGATAAACTCCTTGTCCCAATCCATTCTCCAGATATGATACTTATTCGCCCAATCAGGATCCTTCTCTGTGAAGTGTGTGAAAGGAATAGTCGCCCCATCCCAAACGGCATGGGATGGTCTGTCGCCTCCCCAAGCAGCATTGGCCAAGATAGACGGCTTACCATCACGGATATAGTACTCCATCATGTCAATTTCACCATTTTCCGGCCATCCCCATTGGTTACCCAACAACCAAATAGCTGGCCATGAACCAGAAGCAACAGGAATCTTAGCACGGACCTCTACACGACCGTACATAAACTGGAAACTTTTACGTGTTGTCACACACGTTGAAGTGTATTCTGCAAATTCTCTATTCTTTCGCCAATCCTTACTATCAGCCTCGTAGTTCGGATTCTTCAACTGCTCCTTGCGTCCTTCAATCAACAGACTCCCATTGCTGACCGAAGCATTATCCTCCTGATACCATTGTAGCTCATTATTACGAACAAAGCCCTTCTCATAAACCCAGTCACTCGATGGCTTCCCATCCTCGTTAAATTCATCATTCCAAATCAGATGATACCCTTCGTATGCCGTTACTTCCGCATTTTTCGGGGTAGACAGGTATTCAGCCGATTGTTTACTCTTGCTACATCCTCCACAAACGAGTAATGCCAGCATCAACATCGATAATTGTTTTTTCATTTTCTTCTTTGTTTTTATGATGGAATATTTCTTTTCTTACATCCAAACAAAGATAAATGAACTATATGAAAAAAACAAGGAATGAGCCTTTTAATCACGTCTGTAAATATCTCGACTATATACTTTCCCCCATACATCGTCAAGGTTATTGTCGTATCTGTTGGCAATAATAATCTGGCTCATCTTCTTGAATTTCTCCAAATCATTAACAACCCGGCTGCCAAAGAAAGTCTCATTGTCCTGCAATGTTGGCTCATAAATAATCACTTCAGCCCCTTTTGCCTTAATGCGCTTCATGACACCCTGAATACTGCTTTGCCGGAAATTATCGCTGTTCGACTTCATGGTCAAACGATATACCCCGATGACACAGTGTTTTTCTTGGGCAGAATCAAATTCTCCATGCTCACAATAATCATAATAACCTGCCTTTTTCAACACCTGATCGGCTATAAAATCCTTGCGAGTCCGGTTACTTTCAACAATTGCTCTAATTAAATTCTCCGGTACATCTTCATAGTTCGCGAGCAATTGCTTGGTATCTTTAGGAAGGCAATAGCCTCCATAACCAAAACTTGGATTATTATAATGGGTCCCGATGCGTGGGTCAAGGCAAATGCCATCAATAATAGCCCGTGAGTCCATCTTTTTTAGCTCGGAATATGTATCTAACTCGTTGAAGAAACTTACCCTCAAGGCTAAATAAGTATTAGCAAATAGCTTCACGGCTTCGGCTTCCTGCGTATCCATAAAAAGCGTCGGAATGTCTTTTTTAATTGCACCTTCTTGTAACAAAACCGCAAATTGATGGGCACGCATATCTAAATCTGTCTCGGCCAACATCTGAATAGCGTTATTGGCTTCTACAAAACCGTTAATCACCTTAGGAATTCCTATAATGATACGACTTGGGTAAAGATTATCATATAACGCTTTGCTTTCACGTAGAAATTCAGGAGAGAAGAGCAGGTTCATCTTCTTCACTCCTTTAGCTGCGTATTTCATATAAAGATGGCGAGAGTATCCTACGGGAATGGTACTCTTGATGATCATTACCGCTTTCGGATTAATACGTAATACCTGGTCAATGACCTCCTCTACCCGACTGGTGTCAAAATAGTTCCGTTGAGGATCATAGTTTGTCGGAACAGCAATAACTACATATTGAGCATCCATATACGCACTTTCTCCATCGAGTGTTGCCGTTAGATGCAGGTCTTTATGAGCAAGATACTCTTCGATGAATTCATCTTTGATAGGAGACCGATGGTTATTGATTAGATCTACTTTTTCAGGGACCACATCCACCGCCACCACTTCATTATGTTGCGCCAGTAAAGTGGCAATACTCAGCCCAACATATCCCATTCCTGCAACTGCAATTTTATTTGATACCAAATTGGAAGGCTTTACCCCAAAGGCAAGAGGCATAATCTGCAATAATTCTTTCATTAGATTAATATTTAGAGTTTTTATAATTAAATACGCTAAAAGCAGGAATACGTTTATCCGTATCCCTGCTTTTCATATTTTTTAACGGTATAATTCTGACTATTCTATCTATTTTGGGTTCTAATCGCAAAATGATTTCTCTTTTTTATTGATAATTGCGGATGCGCACATCCACCTTCACGTCTTTCAAATGTTCCACACATTCTTCAATTTTTGTGTTGGAATAATGATAAGGGAAGACCACCTTCGGCTGAATCATCCGAACAGCATTGGCCAACTGTTCTGGCAGCATTGTGTACGGTTGATTGCACGGTAGGAAAGCCACATCAATATCCTTGATGTTTGCCATTTCAGGAATATCCTCAGTGTCACCAGCAATATAAACACGAAAACCATCCAAGGTCAAAATGAAACCATTGTCGCGACCTTTCGGATGAAACTTTTCCCGGCCGGGAGTATTGTTATAAGCAGGTACAGCCTCCACTTTGATATCCTTTGAAATTTCCAAGACATCACCATTCGCCATCACAGTGCCATAACCCAGTTGCTCAGCACAACGACTATTAGTCACCAGTTTGGTTGTTGATTGCCACAAATCCTCAATAGCTTGCTTATCAAAATGATCGCCATGCTCGTGTGTCACAAAAATATAATCAGCCTTCGGGAATGTCTTATAGTCGGTTACGAAAGGCATCTTTGTTACTGGATCAATCTCTATCTCCTTACCATCATAGGTGATACGCACACTACCATGCTTAATACAAGTAAAAACTACTTTCTTTCCCGACTTTGTCTTAAATGTATCTACACCTTCCGGGTCGGCCACATTCTTTGAATTACATGCAACCATCGTCATCATCAATGTCAACAATAATAAAACTCTTTTCATACTATCTCTTCTAAATTACCAGTTACTGAATCTATAATAAACCCACGGACAATCATATCCTTCGGAATCAGTGGGTGGTTCTTCACCGTGTCCAACGTTTTCTTAACCGAATCGACCGTATCCTTAAATCCTTCAAGCCATGTGTCAAGGTCGATGCCACAACGACGCACAATATCCAAGGTCTCATCCGTAATACCACGTTCATTCATCAGTTCATGGAAATGTGAGAAACTCATGTGACAAGCTCCACATCCTGAATGAGCCACCACCATAATCTCTTCCACACCCAACTCATAAATTGCAACGACCAAACTTCGCATAGCCGAGTCAAATGGAGAAATAATCAGTCCTCCTGCATTCTTGATTATCTTGGCATCACCATTTTTCAAGCCTAAAGCTGCAGGAAGTAGTTCAGTCAGACGGGTATCCATGCAACTCAATACTGCCAACTTTTTGTTCGGATATTTATCCGTCACATACTTCTCATAACCTTTGTTTGCAACGAACTGTTTGTTGAATGCTAAAATCTCGTCAATCATAATTAGCTGAATTTTTATCAATAAGACAAAAATAGCAATAAAGAGGAGAACTTAAAATAAAATTATTATCTTTGTTCAGATTAATTCAACAAAATGAAACGTAGGGTTTTTCTAAAACATATTTCCGGAGGTCTTCTTTTTGCATCTGTCTTACCGGCTTTCTCTTGTTCCCAAACACCATTGAGGTTTGGACTGATCACTGATTTGCACTATGCACAGAAGGAACCAAGTTCAAGTCGCTACTATAAGGATTCTATCTTAAAACTTAGAAAAGCCATCGAAACATTCAATTCATCCCATTTGGATTTCATCATCGAACTGGGTGACTTTAAAGATATGGGAACTAGCCCGAACGAGGCAGAAACTCTCCATTTTCTCGATGAAATCGAAAAAATGCTTCAATCTTTCAATGGACCGGTTTATCATGTCCTCGGAAATCATGACATGGATTGTATTACCAAGGCTGATTTCTTGAGGCATACTGTCAACCCTGGTTCTGCAAATGGCAAGGCTTTCTATTCGTTCGAAAAGAAAGGTATCCGGTTTATTACTCTCGATGCGAACTATAATGAGGACCGTTCATCCTACAATAAAGGCAACTTCGATTGGCGCAAGGCTTTCGTTCCTCAGGATCAGTTGGATTGGCTAGAAGGAGAACTGAGCGGGAATTCTCGCCCTACCATCATCTTCCTGCACCAGATGCTGGACAGTTTCTCTGATATTTATAAAGATGTATGCGTTAGTAATGCCGAGGAGGTCGTGGCCATCTTGGAGCGCCATCCTCAAGTGTTAACTGTTTTTCAAGGGCATCACCATGACGGCTTCTACAGCCATCGGAATGGCATCCATTATTTCACGATGAAAGCGATGATTGAGTCACCTTTCCCTAAACATAACAGTTATGCTATCGTCGAAATCCGGCCTAACGGTGATATCTTTCTGGAAGGCTTCGATGACTGTGTCAGCAAAGAAATGAAACATTATTAACTTTAAATAAAAGGAAAACATGAAAGTAAGTAGAAGAACATTTTTGAAAACCGGATTGGCAGGAACAGCCCTTCTGGCTACAGGAAACGTAGCACAAGCTGAGGTTCTTGCTGTGCCTGGCAAAAAAGCCCCGAAAGCTAATCCTTTCCACATCAGCTGTGCAGGATATACCTTCGCTAATTTTGATTTGGAGACGGCCTTAAAGACATTGAAACGTTGTGACGTACATTATCTTTGTATTAAGGACTTCCATTTACCACTGAATGCCACAGACGAACAAATTGCCGCTTTCCACAAAAAATGTGCAGAATATGGCGTTACTGGCTACGGCGTAGGACCTATCTATATGAAGACTGAAGCCGAGGTTGACCGTGCATTTGCATATGCTCGTCGTGTCGGTGTAAAGGTTCTAGTTGGCGTTCCTAACTACGAGATCCTACCTTATGTCGACAAAGTTATTAAAGACTACCCTGAGATTTACTATGCAATCCACCTCCACGGACCAGATCTGCCTATCTTCCAAGATGCATCAGTTATTTGGGATAAGATTAAAGATCTTGATCCACGCTTTGGTATGTGTCTGGATATCGGTCACGACTTCCGTAACGGTGCAGACCCTGTAGCTGACTTGAAGAAGTACCACACACGCGTCTTCGATATGCATATTAAGGACGAAACTGCTCCAGACAAGAGTGGTAGATGTATGGAGATAGGTCGTGGTAAAATTGACTTCCCTGGTCTCGTAAAGATGATGCGCAAGGTAAATTACACAGGCATGTGCAGTCTCGAGTTCGAGAAGGACATGAAGGATCCATTCATGGGTATTGCAGAATGCTATGGCTATCTCAGAGCCATTTGCGACTTGGTATAATGCATCCGTATATCATAAGTTCGAGGGGCCTCATATCGAGGCTCCTCGTTTTATTTTAAATTGTTTTTCAAAACCTCCTGCATATAAGATATACAGATACTAAAGAACATTTGTTCGACAAACTCAAAAGAAGAAATCAACAAAAGTAAAGAAGAATGAACAATATTCCATTTATTTGCATTATCTTCGCATAAAAACACGTTGACCATGAATTATCAGGAAATTCTTGAACATATTTACAACGAAATTCAGCCCTTTGCAAAGGAGGGAAAGCAGGCCGACTACATTCCTGCTTTGGCAAAAGTAGACCCCGACCAGTTCGGTATCTGCATTCATACCACCGACGGCGAAACATTCTCTTTACAAAAAGCGAACACTCGCTTTTCCATTCAAAGTATCTCGAAGGTATTCGCCTTAGCAATGTGCCTCAACATTAAGGGCGATGAGCTTTGGAATCGCATGGGCAAAGAGCCTTCAGGAACAGCCTTCAACTCCCTCATACAACTTGAAGTAGAGCACGGCATTCCACGCAACCCGTTCATCAACGCAGGTGCCATCGTCATGTCCGACATTCTACTCAGCCGACTGCATTATCCGAGGAAGGAGTTCATTTCCTTTATCCGCACCCTCTGTGGAAGCGACACTGTCGACTACAACGAGGAGGTTGCTTTCTCGGAGCGTAGCCAAGGCTACCTGAACGCAGCCATCGCAAACATGCTGAAATACCATCACAACATCCAGAACGACATCGAAGAAGTGCTGCATTTCTACTTCCAGATGTGCTCGGTCGAAATGAGTTGCTACGAACTGTCAAAGGCCTTCCTTGCCTTTGCCAACCACAAGGAACCATTCGACTATTCAGGCATCCAACTGACATCCTCGCAGGTAAAGCGGATGAATGCCATTATGCAGACCTGTGGTTTCTATGATGAAGCCGGAGAATTCTCCTACCTAGTCGGTTTGCCTGGAAAAAGCGGTGTTGGTGGAGGCATCGTCGCCATCTATCCCTCGCGTTACTCCGTTGCCGTATGGAGCCCTCGCCTCAACTCGAAGGGCAACTCGGTCATGGGCATGAAGGCTCTCGAACTGCTCACCACCGAGACAAAGGAATCCATCTTCTGAGATAGAAAGAAAACCCTCACAAATCATCCACGCGTGCATATCTTCATTGCACGCGTTTTTTACACAAAAAACCATGCTGCATTGGTTAAGGACGGCAGACTGCAAGGAAAAGACTAGAAACCAAAGTCGAACGATTAAAAAATAAGGACAAAAGGGCTTTATATCACGAAAAATTAAATATCTTTGTTAAGTATGATTTTTTAAACCCTTTGATATGAAACTCTCCCATTGGATTATTTGTCTGCCGTTGCTGCTGACGGCCTGCGTGTCACAGCCCAAAGTGGCTGAGGAAACGCCCATGAGTGGAAACCCACTTTTCGAGGGATGGTATGCCGACCCTGAGGGTGCCGTCTTCGAAGATCAGTACTGGATCTACCCTACCTACTCGGCAAAGTATGATGAACAACTGTTCCTCGATGCGTTCTCATCACCCGACCTAGTGCATTGGACCAAGCACGAAAAGGTGCTCTCACAGGAGAACATCCCGTGGCTGCGTCGTGCACTCTGGGCACCAGCCGTCATCCATGCGAACAAACAGTACTATCTCTTTTTCGGAGGCAATGACGTGCACCAAGGCGAAGTCGGAGGAATTGGTGTGGCCGTATCCGACAAACCAGAAGGGCCGTTCAAGGATGCCCTCGGCAAACCACTTATCAACGATATCGTGAACGGTGCGCAACCTATCGACCAGTTTGTTTTCCAAGATGATGATGGAACTTATTATATGTATTATGGAGGATGGCGCCACTGCAACATGGTGAAGCTATCATCCGACTTACTGAGTCTGGTTCCTTTCGATGACGGGACAATGTATAAAGAGATTACTCCAGAAAACTATGTGGAGGGACCGTTCATGCTCAAACGGAATGGCAAGTATTACTTTATGTGGTCGGAAGGTGGCTGGACAGGACCAAACTATTCCGTTGCATATGCTATCGCTGACTCACCGTTTGGACCGTTCGAGCGGATCGGGAAAATCTTGCAACAAGACCCAGAGATTGCGACTGGAGCAGGTCATCATTCGGTTGTGAAAGTTCCAGGCAAGGATGATTACTACATCATCTACCACCGCCGTCCGTTAACCGAAAAGGCAGGCAACAGCCGTGTTACTTGCATCGATCATCTTTATTTTGATGAAAACGGACTGATCAAGCCGGTAAAAATGACATTTGAAGGTGTGGAAGCCTCACCCATAGAGAAAAATGAGGTTTATCACTTTGACAAGCCGCTCTATGGAGCAGCCTACTACAGCGAGTATACCCCGACTGACCGTCTCGACGAGGATATACGACTGATGAAAGAGGCTGGTCTTACTGTTGTCCGCGTGGGTGAATCGACCTGGTCGCTCTTCGAACCTCAAGACGGCGTGTTTGAGTTTGCTTGGATGGACCGTATCCTCGATAAAATGCAGGCCGCTGGTATAAAAGTTATCTTGGGAACACCCACCTACTCCATCCCTTCATGGATGGCGGCCGAACATCCAGAAGTTCTCTCGCATACCATCAATGACCAACAAAGTTACTACGGTATTCGTCAGAACATGGACCTGAAAAACCCGACCTACTTGAGATACTGCGAGCGTATCATCCGCAAGATGATGGAACACTTCGCCAACCATCCGGCCGTCATCGGCTATCAGGTAGACAACGAGGTGGAAGCACGCAACATCGACAACCAAGATTATTTCGAAGGATTCCGCGAATACATCAAAGAATCTTTCCACAACAACCTCGACTCACTGAACAGCCGATGGGGACTGAACTATTGGGGCATGAACATCAACAAGTGGGAGGACTTCTATGACCGCAAGGGTGTGACCAATCCTTCCTATAAGTTGTGGTGGGAACGTTGGAACCGTAAGGTGACCGCCGACTTCCTAAACTGGCAAGTCGATATCGTCAATGAATACAAACGTCCCGACCAGTTCGTGATGCACTGCTTCATGCCAGCGTTTGCCAATATCGATCAAGTGGAAGCCTTCCGACAGATGGAATACCCTGCAATCAATGTTTATTATAACATGCAAGATATGCAAGACGGTATTCAGATTGCTTACTCTTCAGATTATATGCGTCCAATCAGCAAGAGCCACAACTTCCTCGTCACCGAGACCAATGCCCAGGGAACGGGCTGGAGCAGCCGAGACCAATGGCCGCCATACGACGGACAGTTGCGTCAGAACATGTATGCCTTCCTCTCGGGCGGTGCTAATATGGTGGAATATTGGCATTGGGCGACCCTCCACTATGGACAGGAGACCTACTGGCGCGGTATTCTCGGCCATGAAGGTTTGCCAAACCGCGTATATGCGGAGTTCCAGAAGGGTGCAAAGGAACTTGACAGAATTGGTGACCAGCTGGTGAATCTAAAGAAACATCCGAAGGTAGCCCTATTGTTCAGTCACGACTCGAAACATGCACTTGATTTTATGCCATACGCTCATAACGGAAGCCAATACAAAGACCGTATGATGTACGAAGCTTTATATAAGCAAAACATCGAATGTGATATCCTTCCATGCGACAAAGTACAAGATTTCAGTGAATATGACATGCTCGTCATTCCTTCGCTCTATGTGGCAACCGATGAACTGTTACAGAAGATCAGTGATTTCGTCAAAAACGGTGGTGAAGTGGTAATGCTCTACAAGAGCGGCTACACCGACCAAGACAATGATGCTCGTACAGCTATCGCCCCTGGTCCGTTGGCTGAGGCCTGTGGATTCACTTATCAAGAGTTCTCCAGCATCAACCTGCTACCACTGAAGGCTAATGAAATCGGAGCCAAAGACAATACCGTCAACACATGGATGGAGTTTCTCCAACTAACAACTGCCAAGCCACTCGCCTACGTCGATCATCAATTCTTTGGGAATTGGCCGTGCATCACAGAGAATGCCTTTGGCAAGGGACATCTTATCTATATAGGTACCGTTCCGTCAAGAGAGATTCTGGAGAAACTGATTGTCCGTGCTGCCAATCGAATGGGCATCGCCCAAACTGAACAAAAGTATGCATTCCCAATCGTTTTACGCAATGGTGTAAACGATCTAGGAAGAAAGATACACTACCTCTTCAACTACTCGTATGAGACCAAGCGCATCACCTACCCATATGCGAGCAGCTCTTCATTACTTGATGAACAGAAGCTCACTCGAGGAGCAAGCATCGAGATAGAGCCGTGGGGCGTCGTGATTGGAGTAGAAAATTAAGATTATAGTATTAACAAAAAAACAGATAACCATTATGTACCGTTTTACACTTTTATCTCTCCTTACCTGTCTGTTATCCCTCACACTGAATGCACAGGCCCCTGTTCAGATCCGTGTTGATGCCGGAGAGCGAATCGGCACAGCCAAACCCACATTCAATGGCACAAATATCGAAGACTTAAACAACCAGACCAATGGTGGTGTCTTCAGTCAATTAATTCATGGCGAAGCATTCGAAGAGAATGTCGATGTAGATTTCTTGAATCTGCCAAGCGAGAACTATGTTCAAGTGTATGTCGTGTTAGATGAAACCCGCACCCCTCATTTATTGTCGGTTGCCAATGCCTATACCCGTACGATCTGGAACAACCTCGCAGACAAATATGATTTCAACCGGCGCGACTTGCTGGACAGTTACTATACTGCCACTCGTCCTACTACAGCACCGGACGGAACGACTCGTCCAGCACGGCCATTACGAATCGGAGACTTGAACTTCTATGGCCGCTTTGTTATTTACGACAGTATCCCTGCGAACTATCAGAAAATACTCCGCGACCGTATCGACGGTAACGAGCAGATCAGCCGTCACTGGTCTCGTATTTCAAGCGAAGCTCAGGGACGTTTTATCCTCAAGCGTGGAGATGCTTATATGGGTCGGCAGGACCAGATCATTGAACATCTGGGAGGCTCCGGCGAAGTGGGCATCTACAATGCCGGACTCTACAAGCAAGGTATCGAGATCGTTGAAGGAAAACCCTACGAAGGCGTCCTTCGGGTGAAATCGCTCTCCGGAGCACAGGAACTTTGGCTCTCACTGCGCGATTCCCAAGGCCGGATCCTGGCACAACGGGCCTATCCGCTGAAAGGTGACGGCAGTTTCGAGCGCGTCGAGTTCGAGCTGACCCCATCGGGCGGCGACCCCAAGGGACGGTTCGGCATCGCCCTGCACGCACGCGGAGGCATCGAGATGGGTTATGCCTTCCTGCAGCCCGGTGAATGGGGCCGCGTCAACGGACTGCCTGTCCGCAAGAAAGTGATCGACGCTCTGCGCCGTCAGGGCATCTCCGTCATCCGATACAACGGATCGATGGTCGATGTCGGCGTAGATACACATCTGTATCGCTGGAAGAAGATGATTGGTCCGTTCGACGAACGTCGTATATGTTTCAGAAACGGATTCAACCCTTATGCAACACATAGTTTTGGTCTCATCGAGTTGTTGCAAGTCGCTGAAGCACTGGAAGCACAGCCGATGGTGGGCATGAACATCAACGAGACAGCCGAGGATATCCGCGACTTCGTGGAATATGTTAATGGAGACATATCTACAACCTGGGGCGCACTCCGAGCAAAACATGGGCATCCGGCACCTTACGGACTCAAACACATTCAGGTCCACAACGAGCAAACGATTACAGAAGGCTATGTGGAAGGGATGAAGAAGTTCGCTCTGGCAGCCTGGAAAGTAGATCCGGAGATGAACATCATCACCTCGCTGAACCTGGGCGGTAATGGCTACAAGCGCGGCAGCCGCCAGTATGAGCTGTCAAAGGAGCTGTTCACCTGGTTCATTGAACAAGGCCACGCCGACCAACTCGGCTGGGACCCGCACTATTCGGGAGCACGCAACTTCGCCGACCGCGGTGAAGCCTTCGAGAATGAGATGGGTATCATTCTACAACGCAACCTGCTACAAGACTTGGGACACAAGCTGACACTGTATCCGATGGAAGAGAACGGATCGCGTTGCGATTGGGACCGTGGACTGGCCCATGCTCACAACTGGAACACGCTTCAGCGTTATGCCGACTGCTTTACCTGGCTTGGCACAGCCAACACCATCCAGCCACACCGGCTCCATTATATGTGGAACCAAGGACGCGTTCACTTCACCAGCGATGAAATCTGGTTCCAACCTTCCGCCTTCGAGGACGAGATGATGAGCCATCCATGGTTGCTGAATGTGGTAAAGGCGACCAGCAGCGAGGACAACGTGCTGGACGTCACGGCTAAGACTGACGACAAGGGCAAAGTGATGAAGATCTACGTGGTCAACCTGACGGATGAACCAAGGAAAGCAATCCTGGACATCACAGGATTCAGGTTCAAGAATCGCGCATCGACCTGGACTTTAGGCGGATGCGACCTGGACACCTATAATACCGTGGAGAACAAGACTGCTGTGGCACCAGTCATTGGTACAACAACCGTCAAGCAGAAGGGAACAGCATACACCTTCCCGCGCTACTCCTACACTGTTATCACGCTGACGCGGTAATGACCAGCAGCTAAAATTTCAGGCCGGAA
>CAMVLL010000043.1 GCA_947168315.1 uncultured Bacteroidota bacterium
TTCAACGAGGATGAGTATTAAAGAAAAAGCGAAGTAACATTCAAGTTACTTCGCTTTTTTCTTTAATAGCCAGCAGTAAAGGTATTTATCATATATGAAGTATTTCCTATTGGTATTTGTGATGCTATCTTTAGCTTGAAGGGCAGCCAAGCTTCTTTGTACAAAACTTGCAGGGGTAAAAGAATACTTCGTGAGTGGCCAGACTCTCAGTCGTTATACTCGAGGCCTATGATATATAGCACTTATTACCTCAATGAGTCCGAGAACAAAAAAGATGTTACTCATTGTATTTAAACCAAACAACCACCATTCAAGGATAATCCAAATCATAAGAATAAGTCCGTTAATAAGAACGGCCCATGGTGCAAAAGAATATCTTTTGAATAACAGGAATGTAGCTGTTAGTTGTGTGAAACCATTTATAACAAGTAATACGATACTTGATGGAATGTAGTTTTTGAAAAACAGATCTGGCCATGGCATCTTTAACCTTAGCATTTCAAGAAGAGAATCTCCACCCCAAGTCTTGCCTGAAGGATCATTCCACATCATCATCGCACCAACAACTGCACCAATGCCAATCACAAGTGTTATTAATTCCTGAAGTAATACTATATAGTTGATCTTACAAACTCTTGTTCCTTCTTTCATAGATATGCTATTAAGTATTTCTTTTAATACTCTTGCGTATGATATTATTCCGTGCGCTAACTACGGCTGGTTTATAATAGCTTATTTCCATCGATTCAATGATACGTTGAAACTCATCGTTCAATTCTGGATATAGTTGGCACATGCGATAAGCGACTTTCATACATATCGCCTGGATTCCTGGTAATTCCTCCAAATCGGTCATGTGTTCGAGGCAGAAATCAAGGAAGTCAGTCCTCAGCTCATCTTGTTTTATCTCCAAACGCTCAATGATATTTATGGTCAACCTTCTGACAGATGAATTCTCTGTTCGCATAGCTAAGTCAATGAGTTTGTTGAGTATAACTTGTAACTGTGAGATTTCCTTTTTGTTGGCCTTGGTAAGTCCCCATAGTGCACTTCTTGATACCCGATCATCTTCATTGAAAACGTATCGTTGGGCAAAGGCAAGAAAATCACCTTCAGCCTTCACTTCTTGGTAAATTTCTTGGGCTCCACCCTCACTAAACGTTTGTTTTAGTCTCTCGCTGGTAATAGCCATGCTATCATCTCAATACTTTTCAATAAAATCTCTAACAATCTTGAACACCGGTTCGTAGCTATCGAATACAGCGTGCTTCCAGTTGTCGTATATGGTGTGGTAATACGGGAAGGCGTCACCCTCTTTGTTCTCTAAGAAGATGCAGGGCACATGACGTTTGGCAAATGGATAGTGGTCACTGTTGGCAGCTAACTCGCCCTTGTCCAATGCCTTGAAATAATGTTTTTCGTCATTGATTTGTTCAAAAACGCTATATCCTCGCATACCCTCATCACTTACTTCACAGTATTGTACGGGGTTGTTATCACCAATCATGTCGATATTGAATAAATAACGTATTTGCTCCAACGGCACTATAGGATTATTCGCAAAGAACTCCGAGCCTCTGAGGTTAGCATCCTCGCCTGAGAAAGCAAGAAAATACATATCGTACATCGGACGATGCTTAGCATAATAGGATGCCAAGGTGACGATGGCGGCTGTACCTGAGGCGTTATCATTAGCACCGGCATAGAATACCTTTTTGCCCAAGTTGCCCAGATGGTCGTAATGTGCTGTAAAAACGTAACAGCTATCGTGACGAGCACCTTCTACTTTGGCGATAACATTGAAAAGTTCGTAATCCTTTAGGAATTTGTTCTCCACATTTAAACGAACGGATTTTACTCCTTTGATGGCTTCCGGTGTTACCCATATAATGGGTTTGTCTACCACTTTCTCGCCGTATGCCTTATAAAACTTGATGGGTGATGTCCAGATTTGAAACAGTCCTGCATTATTACACTCTCCAGCCTTTTGCAGACGTGAGAAAGGTTCACGATGGTTATACGCAAACCAGAAGTCACAACATACTAATGCATTCGTGTATTCGGGTTTCTGCAAATCAGCAAACATCTTGTCGGCATCGAAATGGAGGGTATCCACATGATAGACGGGGAACGTGCCTTGAACGCCAGCTGAATACTCACGCATAGAGAAATCCACACCTGGAGTAAGCTTTTCCCCATCTGCCCACATCTCCATCTTCCCGCAGAACGTGTTGATGTCGATAGTGAAAGGCTGCAGAATTACCTCGTTTACGCCAGCTTTCTTATATTCTTTTTGCAAGAACTTGCCTGCTTTATTAGCACCATCCTTAGCATAGCCTCGACCTTGGTACTTGGCTGAACTGATTTCCTTGACAACCTTTTTGTAAAGTGCCAAATCCTGTGCATGAACCTGTATGGCCAACAAAGCCACCAATAAAAAAAGTATTTGTTTCTTTTGTCTCATATGTGTTTTATTGAAAATTGTCATTTATAAGCTAGATAGACGATATAAATCCATAAACCAATTATAATCGTTAATATTGTAAATGAGATAAGAATACTCAGTATTATATACCAGAGTACACGCAGTTTGCTATACCCGGAGAACTGTTTGAGCGATACGAAAATCATTAAGATTGCTATGATCTTTAAGATACCGAGATCTAATAGATTTCCTGCTGCTGAAAATATGCTGTATGAGTTTGATGTATAGACGAGAGCCACAATGAACTCTGAGAACCTCAAATCAGGAATTGCAGGCGTAGTACGGAAGAACATGAATAGAGGAATAGAGAAAAGAACTAAAGATAGGAGAGAGAAGACTGCAGGATTCTTGTCCCATAAGGAAGACATTACTTGGACGAATTTAGCGCTGATTTTGAGCATCTTAGACTCTCTCTCTTGGTCTGAGAATTTCTTTTCTAGTTTGGTATCATCATTCTCTTCTTCTTGATTAGCAACAACTTCTGTTTTCACTGGATTGGTTTCTTGTTCTTTTTCACCAAGTCCCAAACTAATGCCATGCTCTACAACCAATGAGAAAGTAGCTAGTAAGAAGAACATATTAAAAGGCGGGAAATATGCTGATTGCATGCCTCTCAGATAGTCACGGATCATAAATCCAGGGCGAAATATTAAGTCGCGTATTGTTCGGAACATACTACGATTACCCACTCCCCATACATCTAAGAAATGGAGAATAGCTTTTTTAAATGAAAATCGTCCGATTTGAGCAGATTGACCGCAACGTGGACAATAATTCCCAGTATACTCTGTGCCACAAGATGTGCACTTATGAGAAACATCGGAGAGTGGTGCTACCTCGTATGGCCTATGTTGCCAAATATGGAAGGCTCGTAGCAATACTGCCCGCTTCTGTTTTGTATATAGGTAACTTATTATTTTCTTTTTCATATTATAAAAACAAGATCTCAGGTTAAAAAAATACCTTAATTCATAGTGTAAAAATACTACTTTAGTTATGAAGTTTATACTATTTTTCAGGAATATATTGAGAGGTTACATTATTTCGGTTCGACGTGTACCACGATGTGAGTCTCGTCGCCATAATGACTTCTCAATAAGTCCTCAATTTCTGAAGCTTTCTCATGGGCATCTCGAAGGAGAATGTCTCCATTCATAAGGACATGTAACTCAATGGCATAATGATTGCCGATACGTCGGGTACGAAGATCATGGGGCTCAGCCACACCAGGTACAGACGCAGCGATACGTAGTATTTCCTGCTCTATCTCATCAGGCAATGATCGCTCCATCAGATCGCCAATGCCATTTCGAAGCAAACTGAAAGAGACCTTTACTAAGAAAAAGCCCACGATGACAGATGCCAAAGGGTCAAGAACCGTCCATCGTTGTCCCAGAAAAATGGCTCCACCAATTCCTATTGCTGTCCCAAGTGATGAAAGAGCGTCGCTTCGATGGTGCCATGCATTGGCCTCCACAGCTTGAGAACTCAGTTGGCGAGCTTTTATCATCGAGTAACGGTAAACACCTTCCTTCAATACAATAGAGAGTAATGCGGCCCAGAATGCCAATTTACCCGGAGCTTCCAACGGTTGACCTGCTGCCCAGGTAGAGATTTTCATTATTCCACCATAAATAATTCCTATGGCAACGATAAGTAATAACAAACCGATAATTGTCATAGCTAATGTTTCGTATTTCCCGTGTCCGTAGTCGTGTGACATGTCCTTTGGTTTGCCGCTGATACGGACAAATACGAGCACGATTATATCTGTTACAAAGTCACTGAGTGAGTGGATAGCATCTGCTATCATTGCGGCACTATGACCAAGGATGCCTGCAACAAACTTGAATGCCAACAGTATCACATTTACTGCTCCACCTACCAGGGTGACTTTATAAATCTCCTCGTTTCTATTCATAATAAAATGATATTGTACGTTGCGAATGTACTGCTTTTCTCCGAGAATTAGCCAAGAAAAATCAGAAAAACTGTATTTCATCTAATAACCTTATATTTAGCAAATAACTTGTCGGAGAAATGTTTGTTTTTATTTCATTTTTTTATTTAGATAATTGTGTATGTCTTGTGAAATTACTAACTTGCTTCAACTTTGAAACAATATTTGAATTATACAGCCATGATTATTAGTAGAAGTTTAAAAAGAGTTTTGATAATGGCTTGTGTGCTGTTGGTAACCATCACAGCTCAAGCTGGTAAATATCAGAATTTTAAAGTCTCTTCTTATATACGTGCTCAGGACGTAGCCCGGATGGAAGATGATAATTTTCTGAAATCAACGTGGGAAACAGTGAGTAGCCAAGTTGATCTCGACAAAATCTATATCGAGACTCATCGCGATGCATTTACAGTACCTGAAAAGACGCTTCTTAAGGTCAAGAAATTCTTTTTGTCAAAAGGTTTAGAAGTTGGTGGAGGTATTACCTATACCGTCAGCGAGCCTACGGACTTCGAAACCTATAGCTATGCCCGACCTGCTGATCGACAGAAGGTGAAGGCTGTCGCAGAATATACAGCCAAGTTTTTCGATGATATTATCCTCGATGACTTTTTCTTCATTGATGTAAAGAACGATGATGAGATTGCGGCAAAAGGTAATATGAGTTGGACGGAGTATAGAATCAAACTGATGACAGATGCTGGTCGTGAATTAGTAGTGAATCCAGCAAAAGCTGTCAATCCCCAAGTGAAAGTGATTATCAAATATCCAAATTGGTATGATCATTTTCATGGATCTGGGTTTAACCTTGAAGAAGAGCCCACCTATTTTGATGGATTGTGGACAGGAACAGAAACACGTGACCCTGCTTCGGATCAACATTTGCAGAATTATTTAAGTTATAACATTATCCGTTACTTTGATAATATAGCGCCTGGGAAAAATGGTGGTGGATGGGTCGATGCTGGTGGTATTCATATGAGTATGGATCGTTATGCTGAACAGGTCCATCTAACAATGTTGGCACGTACCCCTGAGATTATTCTTTGGAACTATATGCAATTGGCAACAGTAAAGATTACACCCGCTATGCGTGCTCCGTGGCAGTCGGATGGAGGAAACAGTTTCCGTTACGATGAGATGGTTGCACCATACACAAAGAACGGGAAAACGATTACGCCGACTACAATGGCCCGTTTCTCGGAACAGACACTTCGGCAGACAGATAAGTTGTTAAGTTCGTTGGGAAAGCCAATAGGGTTAGTCTCATACAAGCCATATCATTCATCAGGTGAAGATTTCCTCCAGAATTATCTGGGAATGATTGGTCTTCCTATGGATATGCATCCTCAATGGGTAGATAACCGTCAGCAGATACTCCTTACACAACAAGCAGCCAAGGACCCGAAGATAGTGGAAAAGATCAAACAACAATTGAAAAAAGGAGGGGACGTAATTATCACGACTGGTTTGCTCAAAGCTATTAAAGATAAACTTGCTGATGTCGTTGAGCTATATTGTGGAGATCTTAAGGCTATTGTAGATGATTTTGGCTTTTCCGGTAAGGCCAAACGTGAGTTTATTATACCACAGGTGAAATATTTTACGAATGATGCTTGGGAGGTTGTCAGTGCTGGACGGCCACTCACCAAAGGTGTTTCGGGCTATCCTATTCTGTTGCGTGATTCTTATTCCAAAGGAACGCTTTTTGTACTTACCATCCCGGACGATTTTGGCAATCTTTATGATTTCCCTGAAAGAGCACTTAATATCATCCGTCGTGCAATGAGTAAGGATGTAGGAGCATATATTGAAGGGCCTTCAAAAGTTTCACTTTTCCCTTATGATAATAAAACGTTGGTGGTAGAGAATTTCAATGATGAGGCTGTGAATTTACGTGTTGTTATTAATGCGAAGGTGAATTCCCTGCGTAATCTTATGACTGGTGAGCAGATGAAACCTGCAGAAGTGAATTACTCTCGTCATCGATTCATCGGTTACGCTGATACACAAACAGTCTTTGATATCAAATTGGCTGCACATAGTTATGTGGGGTTAGGATATTAAGACATTCATCAAGAATCGTCATATATACGTATAAGGTTAATAATGAAGCAAACAATTAACAAAATGATACAGTAATGAAAAGTTTAAAGTACTTGCTCGGTTTATGCTTATTGGCATTTATTATGTCATCATGTCAATCAAAAGAGGAACGTGTAATTAAATCTCTGGAGTCACTTTGTATGCAAGTCGAACAACGTGCGGATCAGTTCACAGAGAAAGATTGGGAGAATGTGATTACTAAATTTGAAAAGATACATTCTGATGCATTAGACTGTGATTTCACTGAAGAACAGTTAAAGGAGTTCGGCAGATATGAGGGTAAACTTTCAGCGGCCATAGCAAAAGAAGGTTCGAAAAATTTCGGTAGAAAGTTGCAGGAACTCATAAATAAAGGAAAATCAGTAATCGAAGGGTTTATTGAGGGCTTTGGGGAAAGCACGGATGAGGATGAGGAATCTTGATCCACAAGTCCTATTTTGTTTTTTTTAATATGAAATAGGCGTATAATCAAGTAGAAAGGATTATATTTGCGATTGGATAATCTTTAAAAATTGGAATTATGAAAAAGAGAATGTTTTATTCTTTGCTATTCATTTGTATGTTGATGGCAATTCCTACCCAGGCGCAAGTTAGATTTGGTGTCAAAGGTGGTCTTGATATTACGAAGCTGAATTTCTCAGAAGAATCATTTAAAAGCGACAATAAAACAGGATGGTTTATTGGCCCGATGGTGGAGGTTAGAATTCCAAATGTTGCACTTGCATTTGATGGAGCGTTGTTATACACTCAAAACGATTTAGATGTCAGTGTTATTGGAAAAGAGGGAACTTTAAAGCAGAAGACGCTTCAGGTACCTATAAACGTAAAAATTCCTATTGGCCCTGTTTATATTGCTGCTGGACCTCAGTTTGGCTACAACATTGGTGACAAGGAAATGAAACAATTCATGGATGATTTTAAGATCAAAGATTTTGAATCCTCATGCAATGTTGGTGCAGGTGTTCGTATAGACCATTTTGAACTGGGACTAACATATAATTTCTCTATAAACAAGTTGGACGACAACGGAAGATATGACGTAAAGAAGAATACGTGGATGTTGTCGGCTGCCATTTTGTTTTAACTAGGGTATTTGAAAAGCATTGAAAAAATTTGTTGATGTCATAGTACCGCTTCCGATAGCCGGTCTGTACACTTATGCTCTTCCTGAATCCATGGAAGAAAATGTACAGACCGGTTGTCGTGTGATTGTCTCTTTTGGTCAAAAGAAGTTTTACACAGCCATTGTCGTAAAAGTACACACCACTGCTCCTGTCGGTTATGAGGTAAAGAATGTAGAAGAAGTCCTTGACAAATCTCCTGTTTTGCTTCCTTCACAGTTAGATTTCTGGAAATGGGTGGCTTCTTACTATTTGTGTACGTTAGGAGATGTATATAAGGCAGCTGTTCCTTCAGGAATGAAATTGGCCAGTGAGACGGTTGTTGTGTATAATCCTGATTTTGAGGCTGATGCTCCTTTACCTGCTAAGGAACAACATATTATGGATGCGCTTTCTTCCAATCATGAACAGGTGTTGACGCAATTGGTTAGAGTATCTGGCTTGAAAAACCTATTACCATCCATTAAATCCTTGCTGGAAAAAGGAGCAATTCATATAAAAGAAGAATTGAAGCGAACGTACAAGCCGAAGACAGAAACATGTGTGCGATTGATTCGAATGTATACTGAGGAGCAGATGCGTGAGTTATTCGAACAATTCAGTCGTGCTCCCAAACGGTTAAATCTTTTGATGAAATATATTGAACTGGCGGAATGGAAAGAACAAACAGATTCCCTCCGACTGGTTCGTAAGAAAGAATTGATTGAGAAAGCGGGCTCTTCAGCATCTGTCTTTTCAGGTCTGGTGGAGAAAGGAATCTTCGAGGTTTATCAGCACGAAATAGGACGTCTGCAAGATCAACAAAAAAAAATAAAGTCGCTGAACCCTTTGAACCGCTCCCAGCAGAAAGCGTTTGAATCCATTCATGAACAGTTCCTAACAAAGGATATCTGTCTATTGCATGGAGTCACGTCGAGCGGTAAGACAGAAATTTATATTCATTTGATTCAGGAAGTCTTGAATCAAGGGAAACAAGTTTTATACTTATTGCCGGAAATCGCCCTTACTACTCAAATCATGGAGCGTCTGAAACAGGTATTTGGAAATAAATTAGGTGTTTATCATTCTAAGTTCCCAGATGCAGAGAGGGTAGAACTTTGGCAAAAGCAGATGAGCGAACATCCATATGAAGTCATTTTGGGCGTACGTTCTTCCATTTTCCTTCCATTCCAACGCTTAGGTCTCGTTATAGTTGACGAGGAGCACGAGAACACTTATAAACAGCAAGATCCTGCTCCACGTTATCATGCGCGTAGTGCTGCAATGATACTGGCTCGTTCGGCAGGCGCGAAAGTGTTGCTGGGTACGGCAACACCAAGTATTGAGAGCTATTATCATGCCATTACCGGTAAATATGGTTATGTGCCTCTAATGGAACGTTACAAGGACTTGCAGCTCCCAGAGATTAAAGTGGTGGATATCCAAGAGCTGGGAAGAAAGAAGATGATGATTGGTGCTTTCTCACCTGATCTTGTGACGGAAATTCGTTCGGCTTTAAGTAATCATGAGCAGGTAATCCTCTTTTTGAACCGTCGTGGCTTTGCCCCGATGATAGAATGCCGTGTATGCGGTTGGGTTCCTCATTGTCATCATTGTGATGTCAGTCTGACATACCATCGACAGCTGAACCAATTGACCTGTCATTATTGTGGAAGTACTTATCAAGTGCCTCATACCTGTCCTGCTTGTGGAAGTACAGATATTATAAACCGTGGTTTTGGAACGGAACGTATAGAAGAACAGTTAAAAGAAATCTTCCCGTCGGCTCGTATCGCACGTTTAGACTTGGATTCAGCCAAGAGTCGTGCTGCTTACGAACGGATTATCTCTGATTTTGAGGCTCAACAGACCGATGTGCTGATTGGTACGCAGATGGTTTCGAAGGGATTGGACTTTGACCATGTTAGTGTGGTTGGAATATTGAGTGCTGATCATCTATTGAACTATCCCGATTTTCGGAGTCATGAACATGCGTTCCAACTGATGGCTCAAGTTGCCGGAAGAGCGGGTCGTAAGGGTAAAAGAGGCTTGGTTATCTTACAAACGAAGTCACCTGAACTTCCAGTTGTCAATCAGGTTGTCCAAAATGATTACGATGGAATGTATAATGAGCAACTTGCCGAACGACAATTGTTCAGATATCCGCCGTATTATCGATTGATACATGTTTATTTGAAACATCGGAAAGAGAATGTATTGGATATGGCTGCCAAAGAAATGCATAGAATGTTATTTGGCGGTATGGGCAATCGCGTGCTCGGTCCCGACAAACCACCCGTAGCCCGTGTGCAGACATGGTTCATACGGAAAATGCTTTTGAAAATAGAGCCACAGGCATCAATGGCAAAGGTGCGTGAATATCTAATGGCTGTACAGGCTCAGCTATTACAAGATGAGCGTTTTCGTTCGGTACAGCTCTACTATGATGTAGATCCACAATAATACTTTACTTTTCCTTTTTCTCGGTTGTAGAACTCTTTAATTCAGGATAGCTGATTCGTGTATGATACATTGTCTTGAGTTTTTCCTTGAACAATTCTTTCACATCAGCGATATCCTTGAAGGTAATAGGACATTCCTTGAAATATCCATCTGCCACTTGTGAGTCAATGATTCTTTCAACGAGGTTGCTGATGCTTTCCTCTGTATATTCTTTCAAGCTTCGAGAAGCAGCTTCAACGGAATCGGCCATCATCAATACGGCTTGTTCTTTGGTGAATGGGTTCGGACCAGGATAACGGAACTTTTCGTCATCTATTTTTTCCTCAGGATGGTCGTTCTGATACATGATATAGAAATACTTGGTCACCCCTTTCCCGTGGTGAGTCAGTATGAAGTTCTTTATTACCTCAGGCAAGCCATGTTTGTCAGCCAACTTCGCACCATCGATAACGTGATTGATGATAATCTGTGCACTTTGCTCATAAGTTAATGCCTTGTGCGGGTTTACACCAGTCTGATTCTCGGTGAAGAAAGCAGGGTTAGCTGTTTTCCCGATATCATGATACAAGGCTCCTGTACGTACTAACTGACTGTTTGCGCCAATCTTATCAGCAGCGGCAGCCGCCAGGTTCGACATTTGCAGAGAATGTTGGAATGTTCCTGGCGCAACCTCAGACATCTCGCGTAATAATGGGTTGTTGATATTCGTCATCTCCACTAAAGTAACGTTGGAAGTAAAACCAAATGTCTTCTCAATCATATACAAGAATGGGTATGTGAACAAAAGCAGAATGCCATTGATAACAAAGTACATATACATTCCAACATTCAAGTTGGTTATACTGTCGTGTTTAATCAATTCAATGGATAGATAAAGGAGAGCATAGCTGAGTACGACGATAAAAGCAGACCGGAACAATTGGGATCGTTGAGATAGCTCCTTCAAACTATAAATAGCAGCCATGCTGGCAACGGCCTGTAAGAGGATAAAGTCGTATGGGTTATGCAATGAGATTGAGCTTATTAGAACAATGACAAGCTGAGCGGCTAAAGCAGTACGTGAATCCAGAAAGATTCTGATCATCAATGCACTCATAGCATAAGGAATGATGTATACACTGATGAAGTTATGCTGGAGCACGATGGCAGAGATTACCGGGAAAATGATGATGGTGCTGAATAGCAGAGCCAGTGCCCGCTTGTTTTGGTAATAGTCTTTCCTGAACAATTCCAGATAAACCATAAAAGAAGCCAACAGAATGCCGACGAACAAAAGCTGTCCTAATATGGTCAATCGTTTTTCCTTGACAGTCGTACTTCTATTCATCGACTCTTTACGGAATGACTCCAGGATGTTATAAGTCTGTTCATTCACAATCTCACCACGGTCGATAATCTTTTGGCCATTCAAAACATAGCCATTTGCCCATGAGACATTGGAAAGCAAGTCTTTTTTGGCCTCTTCCGATTTCTCTTGGTCAAAAACAAGGTTCGCACTGATATAATTATTCAAGTCACATTGTTGTAATATGTATTTTTGGTAATGCACAGAGTCGAGTGCGAGCATTTGCTCGTAGGCTTGCTTCGTGTTATAGAATTGTCCTACAGGAAAACTTGAGGCAGTATTGTTGCTTACCAATCGGATGCTATGAACGCTGTCTTTCTTAAGTTGGTCATAATCTGTTGCCGAGATTATTCCCTCTTGATAAAGCATGCGGAGAGTCCGTTCAATATAGTTGAGATAATCTCTGTTCGGAAGGATTGTTTTCAGTGTTTTGTCATAATCCTCTCTCAATTTGTTGACCATCTCCTTCTCTACGTTTTTATCAACGGTATAATAAGGTTGGTACATCAGCATTATGCTGTCTTGCTCTTTTTTTACTTGGTCTTCATTCTTGTAGATAGGGAAATCAAAAGAGGCCTGAAGCATACCATATCTCCAAGGACGGTTGATTTCAAATTGATAGTTAAAACTGCTCTCTTTCGGCAAAAAGTAGACGATAATGATTACAGTTATAGCGAAAATGAGGAATTTATAGAGCAAGTTTTTAACTGAAAGTCGCTTTTCTTTGTCTTTAAGTCGCATAATACATAATTTTGCCCCTAAATTACGAAATAATTGGGAATTTAGATTAATTTTGCATCGTTATTTTATAAATATGGTCATGTCAGAAAGAAAAGTTAGAGTTCGTTTTGCTCCAAGTCCTACGGGTGCACTGCATATCGGAGGTGTCCGCACAGCGTTATATAATTATTTATTTGCTCGTCAGAATGATGGTGATTTGATTTTCCGCATTGAAGATACTGATTCAAACCGATTTGTTCCTGGTGCTGAGGAATATATTTTGGAATCCTTTAAGTGGTTGGGAATCAAATTCGATGAAGGAGTCAGCTTCGGTGGCAACTATGGTCCTTACCGTCAGTCTGAACGTCGCGAAATTTATAAGAAATATGTGCAGATTCTATTGGATAATGGCTCAGCTTATATTGCTTTTGACACTCCTGAAGAACTGAATGCAAAGCGTGAGGAGATTAAAAATTTCCAATACGATGCCTCTACCCGTATGCAGATGCGTAACTCATTGACGATGAGTAAAGAAGAAGTAGAACAACTGATTGCCGATGGCAAACAATATGTTGTCCGCTTCAAGATTGAGCCGAACATGGAAGTACATGTAAATGATATTATCCGTGGAGATGTGGTTATCAACTCGTCAATTCTGGATGATAAAGTGTTGTTTAAATCAGCAGATGAGCTTCCTACCTATCATTTGGCAAATATTGTAGACGATCATTTGATGGAGGTTACGCACGTTATCCGTGGTGAGGAATGGTTGCCTTCCGCTCCTTTACATGTTTTATTGTACAGAGCGTTTGGTTGGGAGGATAGCATGCCTCGTTTTGCCCATCTTCCATTATTGTTGAAGCCGGAAGGAAATGGTAAGTTAAGTAAACGTGATGGTGATCGTTTGGGGTTCCCAGTATTCCCATTGGAATGGCATGATCCTAAAACCGGAGAAATATCTTCAGGATATCGTGAGTCGGGTTACTTGCCTGAGGCTGTCATCAATTTCCTTGCTTTATTGGGCTGGAATCCGGGTACCGAACAAGAGATTCTCTCGATGGACGAATTGATCAAGTTGTTCAACTTGGAGCATTGCAGCAAATCGGGCGCTCGTTTCGACTATGAGAAAGCAAAATGGTTCAACCATGAATATATTTTGATGAAAGACAATGAGGAAATAGCCGATATGTTTATCCCTGTTCTGAAGGAACATGGCGTTGAAGCTCCTCGTGAGATGGTGGTGAAAGTGATTGGAATGATGAAAGATCGTGTCAGCTTCATCAAAGACTTGTGGGATACGTGTAAATTCTTCTTTGTAGCACCGACGGAATACGATGAGAAGACTCGCAAGAAACGTTGGAAAGAAGATTCCGCTAAATGTATGACCGAGTTGGCTGATCTTTTGGAAAGTCTGGATGACTTCTCCTTGGAACATCAGGAAGAAGTGGTGATGAAATGGATTGAGGAAAAAGGCTACGGTACGGGAAATATTATGAATGCGTTCCGTCTGACGCTGGTAGGCGAAGGAAAAGGACCGCACATGTTCGACATTTCTTCCGTTTTAGGAAAGGAAGAGACAATAAACCGTATGCGTAGGGCGATTGATGTTCTTAAATAAAAGTTGAAATGCTCTATAATTTAGCTATATCGTTATATTTACTGGGTGTACGTATTGCTGCTTTCATTCTTCCGAAGTCGAAAGCTGCACGGATGGTTCGTGGACATAAGGTCGTTTTTGATACGTTACGTTCAAAGATTGACCAAAAAGCCAAGTATCTTTGGTTTCATGCCGCATCTTTAGGCGAATTCGAGCAGGGACGGCCGATGATTGAATACATCCGTCGTACTCATCCTGAATATAAAATCATATTGACGTTCTTTTCGCCCTCAGGGTATGAAGTCCGAAAAGACTATAAAGGTGCGGATATAGTATGTTATCTACCTATTGATACACCAATCAATGCATATCGCTTTGTTGAGAAAGTCCGTCCTTGTATGGCTTTCTTCATAAAATATGAATTCTGGCGTAATTATTTATATAATTTGCATCGTCGGAATATTCCGGTATATAGTATTTCTTCTATTTTCCGACCGACTCAAGTATTCTTCCGTTGGTACGGGGGTGATTATCGTCATGTATTGAAATACTTCACCCATTTATTCGTTCAAAACCAACAATCAAAGGATTTGTTGGCAAAAATAGGGTTGAACAATACGACTGTTGTCGGTGATACCCGTTTTGATCGGGTTTTGGATATCTTCAAAGCAGCCAAATATTTGCCATTGGTTGAGAAATTTAAGGATGAAAGACTTACGTTGGTTGCTGGAAGTTCATGGGCACCCGATGAGGACTTGTTCATTGATTACTTTAATCGTCATCCGGAGATGAAATTGATTATTGCTCCCCACGTAGTTAGTGAGGCTCATCTCATAGAAATAAAATCGAAGTTGAAACGAACCTCTTTACCTTATTCTCAAGCAACAGAAGAAAACGTAAATTCCGTAGATTGTTTGATTATTGACGGTTACGGTTTGCTTTCATCCATTTATCGTTATGGTGAAGTGGCCTATGTGGGTGGTGGATTTGGTGTAGGTATTCACAATGTACTGGAAGCTGCTGTCTATGGAATACCTGTTTTGTTTGGTCCTAACAATGAGAAGTTCCGTGAAGCTCGACATCTGTTGGAGGCTAAAGGCGGTTTCGAGGTGAAAAATCAGCAAGACTTTGATACGTTGATGGATCGTTTCATCTCAGATTCTACTTACTTGCAAGAATCAGGCAAGGCAGCAGGCGATTATGTCGCTAATAATACCGGAGCAACAGAAAAAGTGATGCAATTCCTTCAATTGTAATCAATCCATTGCTTATTATAATCAGAGTAACTCGTTAGATTAAGCTTGTCACCTGTGTGGTTAACTCTTGTCACCTGTGTGGAAAGTTTTTGTCACCTGTGTGGAAAGCCTTTGTCACCAATGTGGAAAGGTTAGTTTTATGATTGAATTTGCTAATACGAACACTTCTTTTATTTTATCTAAAGAAGATTATAAAAAAAGGATCGGGAGGCTTGAACCTCCCGATCCTTCATTTTTTCATTTATCTTCATCGTTCATGAACCACTCTTTGTACATCAGGTAACCTTTTGTCGTTTTCCCGTTTAGGTTATCGAATTGTGCGGGATCCAGTTTCTTGACAAATTTTGCCGGAACGCCAGCCCACAAAGTGTATGGCTCAATAATCGTTCGACTTAAGACGACCGAACCAGCTGCAACAACGGCTCCTTCACCTACTTCTGCGTAGTCGAGTAGGGTAGATCCCATACCAATGAGTGCTCCCTTACCGACTTTTGCTCCATGAATGGTCACGTTATGACCCACTGACACGTCGTCCTCAATTTCTACAACCGATCGTTGGTACAAAGTATGCAATACTGTACCGTCTTGAATGTTAACCCTGTTCCCGATACGGATAGGATTCACATCACCACGAAGAATAGCACCATACCAAATACTACAATCGTCACCCATAATCACATCTCCAATGATAGCTGCATTTTCAGCTAAGAAACAACGCTCACCAATTTGGGGCGTGATACCCTTTAACTTTCGAATGATTGCCATCTTCTCAACGTGTTAAAGGTGAAGTCGCATCTTTCAACCATGCTTTCTCATCCTCATTCAAGTATGGTGACAAACGGTCGTAAACCATTGCATGGTATTCATTGAACCATTCGAGTTCTTCTGGAGTCAGCATCTCTATGATGATAGGAGCTTTATGGATAGGACAAAGGGTCAACGGCTCGAATTTTAAGAATTTTCCATCAGCAGTCTCCATAGCTGGAACAATCAACAAGGTATTCTCGTGACGAACTCCGTGACGTCCGGGCTTGTAAATGGCTGGTTCGACTGTTAAAGTCATTCCTGGTTCCAAGACTGTCGGCATATAGTTCATACGCATCTGATGAGGACCTTCGTGAACGCTTAGATATTCGCCAACGCCATGGCCGGTACCATGCAAATAGTTGATTCCGTATTTCCACATCGGCAGACGAGCCAATGCATCAATTTGTGTTCCGTATGTTCCGTATGGGAAAACAGCATTCTGAACTTGCAGATGACCTTTCAAATCGAGGGTATAATCAATTCTTTCCTCCTCAGTTGTCGGACCAAGTGGGATAGTCCGAGTGATGTCTGTTGTACCATCAAGATAATGACCACCACTATCCAACAAGAATAAGCCCTTAGGCAGCAATTCGCAATTAGATTCTGGAGTTGAATGGTAGTGAGGACTTGCGGCATGGTCGGCATATGCAGCGATGGAATCGAAACTTACACCTTTGGAATCAGGCTGCTCAGCCCTAAACTTACCTAATACCTCATCCACAGAAAGTTCGGTGTGTCCACCTTGAGGTACTGCTTTCTCCAGCCAGATGAGGAATTTCACCATTGCCACACCATCTTTTTCCATCGCTCTACGGAAACCTTTAATTTCCACATCGTTCTTGATCGTCTTCAATACGTCGGTAGGAGGAGCAATGCGCTTGATAGCTTTTGCATCCTTCATAGCAGTCATGGTAAGAGCGAGGTTTAAGTTTGGTGATATCTGCAAAGTGCCCTCTGAATTCTTGATATCTTCTTGAACAGCTTCGTAAGGTTTAATCTCGATTCCCTCATTTTTCAGGTATTGTCCAACCTCCGGCGTAATCTTCTCCTTATTTATATATAAGGTGATGCGTTTCGGACCGATATATAGATAACTGATGAATACAGGAACACAGTGTACATCGTTGCCACGAAGGTTCAATGTCCATGCAATATCATCCAAAGCAGCCAGTAAAAGACTGTCGCATCCATAGGATTTCATTTCGGCACGGATCTGGGCTATCTTCTCAGATGTCGGTTTTCCAGCCCATTTCAAGTCGTGAAGTACGACAGGATCCATCGGAATAGAAGGACGATCTTCCCAAATCTTGTCGAATGGATCGTCAATCAGTTTCAGTTTAATGTTCTTGTCGGCACAAACCTCTTCAACTTCTTCTTTTAAGGCCCAATTGTTCACCCAACCGTTGATACCGATACAGTCGCCTTCCTTTAAAACAGACTTCAACCATTCTAGTCTTCCAGGAGTTCCTGGAATCTTTTCTTTAAACAACTTGAGACCGCTGCCTTCAAGTTGAAGGCCGGCTTGGATAAAATATCGTGAATCTGTCCAAAGACCCGCATCATCTAAGGTGATGACGGCAGTTCCATACGAGCCGTTGAATCCAGTTATCCATTTTCTACATTCCCAATGCGGTGCTACATATTCACTACTGTGAGGATCAGTAGTCGGGACGATAAAGGCGCTGACACCTTCCTGTCGCATTACCTGACGTAATGCTTCTACTCTTTTTCTAATATCAGATTTCATAAAAACTAAAATTTAAGCTATTGTTGACAAAGATAGCATTTCTTCGTTTTTAGAAGAAATTTTTTGTGAAAGTTTTGTAAATAAAGAAAGTATGTGTAATTTTGCCCCGCTAATTGCCAAAGAATACAATTTAACTTATAAATATTTAATAAATTACTAAAAACATGATTATTGTACCAGTAAAAGAAGGCGAAAACATTGAAAGAGCGCTTAAGAAATTCAAACGTAAATTTGAAAAAACAGGTGTTGTAAAAGAGTTGAGAGCAAGACAGCAGTATGACAAACCTTCAGTTTTGAAGAGACTTGAGAAGGAACATGCTATCTATGTTCAGAAACTTCGTCAGCAGGAAGATTAATTTCTTGTTTTTTCTTTGAATAATTGAATTCTTTTTCATATATTCGTTGCTGAATCATAGAAGCAACGTTTCTTATGTTGATAGAGTCGTTTTTGAATTATTTAAAGTTGGAACGTAACTATTCTGAATTGACAATAATAAGTTACGGGAAAGATTTGGAACAATTCAAAGCGTACTTGAAAAAGTTGGACGAAGAAGTCGAGTTGGAAACTGTCGATGCGGATATAATCCGTTCTTGGGTAATAACCTTGATGGATGAAAACATGGCAGCCTCCTCGGTCAACCGGAAATTGAGTTCATTACGTTCTTTCTATCGATATTTGTTGCGTAAGGGGCTAATTCAAGCTGATCCTGTTCAGAAAGTGAAGGGACCAAAGAAGAAAAAGCCATTACCAACATTCGTGAAGGAAGAAGAAATGAACAAACTCTTGGATGAAGTTCCTTTTGGAGATGATTTTGAGGGAGTCCGGGACAAATTGATTCTCGAGGTGTTCTATGCGACAGGCGTTCGAAGGTCAGAGCTGGTTGGATTGAATGATGGGGATATAGATTTCTCCGCTTCGCTGATCAAGGTGACTGGAAAACGAAACAAACAGCGACTGATTCCTTTTGGAGAAAGGCTGAAGGAAATGATGTCCAATTATCAACATTTAAGAGATGAGACGATACCCCAACATTCGGAGGCGTTTTTCATCCAAAAGAATGGAGAACGAGTTACTGCGAGTTTGGTGTATAATATGGTAAAGCGAGATCTTTCAAAGGTTGTAACGTTAAAAAAGAGAAGTCCGCACGTCCTTAGACATTCTTTTGCGACCAATATGCTGAACAACAAGGCATCATTAGGAGCAGTGAAGGAGTTGTTAGGGCACGAACGTTTGACGACAACAGAAATTTACACGCATACAACTTTTGAAGAACTAAAAAAAGAATATGAACATGCTCATCCAAGAGCTTAAAAAAGGAGGTTTTTATGGAAGTAAGAATTCAAGCTATTCACTTTGATGCATCTGAGAAACTTCAGAATTTCATCCAGAAGAAAACTGCAAAGCTAGAAAAGTATTGCGATAATATTAATAAGGTGGAGGTGTCATTGAAGGTAGTCAAACCTGAGTCTGCAAATAATAAAGAAGCAAGTGTAAAGGTTGCCGCCATGAATGGAGAATTTTTTGCAGAGAAGGTGAGCGATACATTTGAAGAATCAGTGGATGTGTGCGTAGATGCATTGTCCAAACAATTAATGAAGACAAAAGAAAAACTTCGTGGCAAATAAAAAAAAGTCACTAAAAGTTTTTGAGATAAGAAATAATTGACTAACTTTGCAGCCGTTTCCCTCACAAAGGTGACGGCTGCAAATATTTTTATAAGCCTCTTTAGCTCAGTTGGCCAGAGCACGTGATTTGTAATCTCGGGG
>CAMVLL010000044.1 GCA_947168315.1 uncultured Bacteroidota bacterium
ATCGAAGGAAATGCTATTGAGGTATGGGTGGATGAAACTAAAGCTGCCATCGAATCCATGAAAACAGCTCCTGATAAAGAGGATGGCTCTTTTTTAGATTATAATTCAACTTACAACTATAATTGTCAAGATATTATCAATATTTATCCTACTAACAATTAAAAAGTAAATTGATATGAAAAAAATAACATATATATTGCTTGCAATAATGGTTTTTATTCCCTTCACTTCGTGCGATAATGATTTCAGTTATGATTTGGAAGGTAATATTATTGATGTAGATTCATTATTTGCTTCATGGTATACTGAAGGTACGCTTGGCATAGGGACAAATATTAAAGTTTATTTAAATCCAACCCGTAAGGTGGGAACATCATCTTTTAATTTTCATTTGGTAGATAAAGACGGAAATAATCTCCTTGGGCAAGTTGACTTATCCCAAATCCGTATATATGAAGTGGTTAATGGAAAAGAGGTTATGCAATTCAAATACAAAATCGCAGATGGTCAAACTTGGCCCAAAGATGCTCCATGGTTAGAACCTAACAATATGTGGGGCAAAGACTGGGATGATGAACGTATTTTTGATTACTATAAGTCAAAAGGTTTACGTATCTACCAATTCTATGGGATAGGGACATATGAAGGTGAAGAATTTTTAAATATCCTTTCAGAGACAAAAAATGCTTCTAAAATAGAAATAGATTTTTATCATCAAGTTACACAAAATCACGGTAAATATATTATTCGTTGGAATGACCAATGGTCAGATGAGGTTGAGTTTGATTTTAATTGGGCACGTGCAAAATATGAAGGAAAAATAGGATATATGTCAGGTGGATTAAGCTATAATCCGAGTTTTAAGAAAATGTGGTTGAATGGGAAGCTTGTTAGTGATGTTGAGGAAATCATGAAGGAGAATCTTAAAAGGATAGAAGCTGGGGAATCTCCTGTCGGAAGACAACAGCCTCTTGTATGTGTGCATTAAAGTCAAAATGTTGATGATATAGTTTATAATCGTCAAGATATAATTCACATTTATCCTACAAATAATTAAAACTCAGAATTATGAAAACTTATATATATATATTGCTTGCAATTATTGGTTTAATTGCTTTCACTTCGTGCGAATCAGATGAAATAGACACGCAAGGTAAGGAAATCTATGACTTGGATGTCATAAAAGCAGAAATAGCTAAAAAACTTGGTTGTGACCCGAGTGAAGTTGATGGTGGTTATGAGCCTTTTTGGAAACCAAATGACTTCGTATTTAGTGTGTTTGGTAGTGTAAATCATCAAACCATTTTTTCTTGTTTTCTCAAGGACAAAGATGGGAAAAACCTATTGTCACAAGTTGACAAGGATAAAATCAGAATCTATATTGTAAAAGATGGGAAAGAAGTCTTGCAGCAAATAGATGCACCTGTTGATGATGGGACTCCACGTTCATTTCAGGATGGTCCGTACGTAGGATCAGATTATTCGGAATATCTAAAATGGATAAAGAAGTATTATCCGATAGCAAAGTACTATGGAGTCAGAAGTGATATCGACAATCCTGACGAGGTTGTCAGTCTTGAGTTTTTCCGTACGGTAGCATCTGATCAGATTAAATATGTTATTCGTTGGAATGATAAGTGGTCGGATACGATTGAGATTAAATATCATTGGATCTTGGTTAGGTCTGGTGGCAAGTTAGGTTATTTACCTCACCGTTTTACAAAAATCTGGATAAATGGAGAACCTGTCTTTGACATAACAGAGGAACAGGTGATGAGTGACAAGGTGAACATGCTGATTCCAGACGAACTTACGTTTGTCCATTAATTATATAATGACGAAAAAAGAGGTTGGCGATTGCCAACCTCTTTTTTTTATGATGATATAAATCATTACGGCATCTGAGGCAAGCTCCAACCTGCGCGGTAGTGGTGCTTGATCATCTCTGCAGCAAATTCTTTTGCATTGAGTTTCTCTGTATCTCTTGCGAATGTCGGGTGACCATCCTTTACAGTGAACTTATCCTTAGTAACAATCTCAACGACATCAGTATCAGAGATATTGGTGAAGTTCATGTTAGGACCATCCCACAACAGTTCTTTGTGCAAGCCTTGCAGACGGACTGCCAATACACCCATCACAACCATTTCGTTGAATGGACCAGCTTCTGAGAAGTCGGATGCAGTCTTCACGCGGTTTTCTGCGCTTTCCTTACAAGCACGTACCCAATCCATTTCGTGGCTAACAGTAATCTCACGTTGAGTCTTTGGAGATTTTGGTTTTCTACCAGAGAGCAACCATGGGTCACGACCGTAGCAACCGCAAATCAATGTATCCTTCGTTCCGTGGAAGATAACCGGACCGTCGATATCCAATTGTTTATCAGCTGGGAATCCCTTTGGAATATCTGGAGTGATACCACCATCTGTCCAATTTACTTCAACTTCTGGCAATTTGATCTTGCATTGTTTATCCTTAGAAGCACGTGCAGGGAATGTTAACTTGATGCTCTGAGCAGTAGGAGCACAGTCAGAAAGCAACATAGTAGAACTACCCTGAACTCTTGTCGGATAACCTAATTGCAAAGCCTTGAAAATAGGATGCATAACGTGGCAAGCCATATCACCGAGAGCACCGGTACCATATGCCCACCATCCACGCCAGTTCCAAGGATGATAAACCTCGTTGTAAGGAATCAATTTAGCAGGACCAGTGAACAAATCCCAATCCAAAGTGTCAGGAACCCACTGTCCGTTAGGAGTAGGAAGACCTTGTGGCCAGATAGGACGGTTTGTACCGCAATCTACTCTAGTTACTTCACCGATCTCACCTGCCCAAATCCAGTCGCAAGTCTGACGAACACCAGGATTTGAAGCACCTTGGTTACCCATCTGAGTAGCTACTTTGTACTTCTCAGCCAACTTCGTCAACAGACGAGATTCATAAACTGAGTGAGTCAACGGTTTTTGAACGTAAACGTGTTTACCAAGAGTCATTGCTGTTGCAGCAATGATACAGTGAGTATGGTCGGCTGTTGCAACGATAACGGCATCAAAATCTTTGCCCATTTCGTCGTACATCTTACGCCAGTCCCAATACTTCTTTGCGTTAGGGAATTCATTGAATACACCAGCTGCATACTTCCAGTCAACGTCGCACAAAGCAACGATGTTCTCTGTTTTCTTTACAGCATTGATGTTTGAATGACCCATACCACCAATACCTACGGCAGCAATATTCAACTTGTCAGTCGGAGCTACGTGACCGTGGCTCTTACCCAAGATTGAATTAGGAGCAATAGTAAAAGCTGCTGCTGCCATCGCACTTCTCTGTAAGAAGTCTCTTCTTGAAATCTTAGACATAATGTTAATATAAAAAGGTTAGAAATCTTTCAACCAACAAATATATAAATACTTTTGGTAAATGCAAATACGAGGTGACGAAAATATGGTGGAATGAACGATTTTTATTATTTTATGGTTTATTTGTTGTGTTTGGGTGAGTTCAATCTTTCTTTACTTGAAAATGTAAAAGGTTTCTTTTTCTTGGCGAATTATTTGATTCTTCTTATCTTTGCACCCACTTAGTTATCAAATAAAAAATTATGGAAAAAGTAGTTAGTGGAATCCGCCCGACAGGAAACCTGCACCTGGGTAATTATTTTGGTGCTGTGAAGAGTTTTGTAAAGATGCAAGATGAATATGACTGTATGTTCTTTATTGCTGACTGGCATTCGTTGACTACTCATCCAAAACCGGGCGACATACAGAACAGTGCCCGTACGATCCTTGCCGAGTATTTGGCTTGTGGTATCGACCCGAAGAAGGCGCCAATCTATGTACAGAGTGATGTTCGCGAAACAATTGAACTTTATCTTTACCTGAATATGAATACTTATCTGGGTGAGCTGGAACGTGTGACCACTTTTAAGGAGAAAGCACGCAAACAACCGGATAACGTGAATGCCGGCTTGTTGACTTATCCGACGCTGATGGCTGCCGACATTCTCCAACACCGTGCGCAGAAGGTACCGGTAGGTAAGGATCAGGAACAGAATATGGAGATGGCTCGCAAGTGTGCCCGCCGCTTTAATAATATATATGGTGTAGAGTTCTTCCCTGAACCACAGAATTTCTATTTTAATGCTACAGCCCTGAAGGTACCGGGCTTGGATGGAAGCGGAAAAATGGGAAAGAGCGAAGGAAACTGTATCTATCTGCGCGATGACGATAAAACCATTCGCAAGAAAGTGATGAAGGCTGTGACTGATATGGGGCCGCAGACACCGAACAGTCAGCGTCCCGAAATCATCGAGAACCTTTTCACCTTCCTGAAGATTGCATCAACTCAAGAAGCATACGACTACTTCGATGAAAAGTGGAACGACTGTACCTTGCGTTACGGTGACTTGAAAAAGCAGATTGCAGAGGATTTGTGCAAGATCATTGCTCCGATCCGTGAGAAGATTGAGGAATACAGTGCGAATAAAGATCTTTTGGATAAGATTGCCCATGAAGGTGCTGAGGCTGCTCGGGCTAGTGCTTCACAAACTTTGAACGAAGTTCGTAAGATTATTGGTTTCAGAATCTGAAAATACTTATGATATAATGAGCGGCTCATCCATTTGGGGTGAGCCGCTCTACTTTTTGTTCACAGGAAACAATGTCTTAAAATCTAACCCCAACAAATATGTACTCAACTTCTGTAGGGGCCTAGCTTGTCTAGGCCCGCGGTAACTCTTTTTTTTCTAATTATCCTCATAGGTCATTTTGCGGATTTTCGGCCTGGTGAAGCCTAAGGGTTCACCTTTTCAAATTTTTCGACTTTACAATTGATTGATTATAAATAAATTATAAAAGCGGTGAAGGTGAAGGCTATTTTTTAATTTCAGAGCATAGGGAGATTTTACGATAACGGGAACGTAAACGATAACGATAATATATTATTTAATCATTAAACTCTACCCCCCTTACAGAACTCGGCGTTTTGCTTCATAAACTTGATGATTCGCTCCAAAAACTCGATATTTGAGCGTAAAAACACGGTGATTGAAAAAAATAATACGATGAATGAATATTAAAAACTCGATGATATTTTTCCATCATCAAACAGTGTAAGAAAAAAACTTATTTTCCTAAGTTTTCTTTAAGGCCGTTCTGATAGGCTTTCCACAAAGCAGGGATATCTTTCCAACTCCATGCCTTGCTGAATGGAGCGGTGAAGAAAGCTGGTATGATATATCCGATGACTTGCATGAAACCACGAAGATATTTCACGCCAATATTCTCACCATAATGATGATTGAGGTAGGTCGCATTGCGGATCTGATAGAATCGCTTCCATTTCTTTTTCTGGTTGCGGACGGCCCAGGAGTCGTTCGAGAAGAACAATTGTTTATCCATGAGGGCATCGGGGATATAATAAATCTTGAATCCTGCCTTGACTGCACGAAGACAGTAATCGGTGTCGTCGCAGAAGATGAAAAAATCTTTGTTGGGGAGACCGATAGTGTCCACCACATCACGATGGATGAACGGTCCTTCAAAAGCTGTTCCTTTGATTTCGACTGGGGAGTCAACGATTTGCTTTGCCAATCTCTGTTGATACATCGAGGCGAAAGGGTGAGTCAGGTCGTATTCCTGGAAATCATTCGTATAGATTTTCCCATCCAATAGCCTTCTTGGAGCCAAGATCCCGGTATGCGGTCGATTAGATTCCTTTAATAAAAGTTCCAAACATGTAGGACGTGGAAAAACATCATCGTCCATGCACCAGATCCAGTCAGCACCATCCTGAAATGCCTGTTGGATACCTGTATAGAATCCACCGGACCCTCCAACATTAGCTTGATGAATCACAGTAACCTGTTCCTGTGAATCCAGCCATTCCTTGGTTCCATCCGTACTGCCGTTGTTGACGATATAGATTTGGCCGAGCGGACAAGTCTGTTCCAGCAGACAGTTGACTGTTCGCTTTAATAGAGATAATCGGTTATATGTCACCACTACAGCAGTCAGTTTCATAAGATTCAGTGTTTAATATTTATCGTCAATCTTTCCAGGTTGTGTACTTCGATAAGCTTGTATCAATTTGAAGCATGTCTCGGCGTCGAAGTGCCGGATTCCCGCGTATGCCTCGGCAAGCCAGCGGTGCATCTGTGGAGTGGCTGGTAAGCGCTTCAAGTTCTTGCATCCTGCCTTCATATCGATAGGTCCGTTATACATTCGGTTCAAGTCGACCAGTTCGATATTGACGTGGTCGCCTTCTTTTTCGAATAAGATATTGCCACGTCCATAGTCAAGATGAGCCAATCCATGTTCGTGAAGGACAGCGGTGGTCCTCCCGACAGCCTGAAGCACTTCTTTCTCGTAGTCGAAATGTTTTTCAAACAAGTCATTATAGACATGAGAGCAAGCGGAATGAAGGCTGATATAAAAACTCCGGTCGAACAAACCGTGCTTTTTCATATTGATAAAGGCAACCGGCTGGGGCGTTCCTACACCGATGGCAAGCAGTCGGACAGCATTTTGGAACGAACGTTCAGCCTTTGATGCCCGGAATAATCCATAAACAAAACGGTTGATCAAGTTGGGACGATGGAATGACTTGATTACAAACTTGACTCCCTTATATTCGATTTCGCGAATCTCGTTTCTTCCTTGATAAATGAGCGAGCCTTCCTGTCTGGCCATACGGTCGGGTATGGTATTGATAAAGTCGGAGAACTCCTGAAAGTCAGGGTGGACTTGCATGATATAGGAAGAAAACAACCTCATACGCATTATATTTTATCCAATCCCTTTGTGAATTTCAACCAATAGTATTTAATCGGATTCTTATATTTCAATTGCTTCCACGGCCGACTGGCGTGTGGGCGGTGTAATACGGGAAGTGTCGTAAATAAATAGTTTTTGAATCCTTTTTTCAGAGCTTCGTGTGAGATGGTTACATCGAACCAGTTCTTTTCTGGGTTTAGCTGATGAAAGTCAAAGGCTTTTAGGAAAGCAGGAGTGAGCAGTGAGCAACAGAAGCTGCAATGCTTCATGTTTTCGATGATACGATTCTCCATGCCTTTGGCATAAAGATATGGATAGTTGATGTTTCCATTTTGGTCGACGGTCACGGCGGCGGCGATGCCACAGTTGGTCCGCTCTTTTGCGCCGTCAAAAAGTTGTTGGATCGTATCTTTCCGAACTGTTACATCCGATTCGACGATAAGAAGTCCTGCATTTGCACGGATGGCTTTGGCTTGAGCATCCTGAAGTACGAGCAAATAATTGGGGGAAGGGTGTGATGTCAAATCTGCAAGGTTGATTAGCTCAAAACCATATTGCACTGATGCCTCTGCAAGAATCCGTGTATTCTCTTCCGTACTGAAATCATTATAAATCGTGAACGTAAAAGGCACGTTTACCTCAGAACCGACGATGGCTTTGATGGTATCTAGGGTCGAGTTAATCGAATCCTTTACAGGCGTGATGATATGCAGACTATTCATGTTTCTTTATTTTGCTACAAATGTACGTTTTTTCAGTCTCATTCACAACCATCCGACTATAAAACCCTTTGAGCCAGTCGGAGTGCAGCTTCGACGGTATCATCCATATCCGCATAAGTATATCCACCCAGTCGACCTCCAAAGATGATTTTCTCTTGTTGGGCTGCCAGGTCTTGATATGCCTTGAAGATAGTTGAATTACGTTCATCGTTGACGGGATAATACGGCTCTTTCCCTAAGGAAAAGGTCTCTGGATATTCGTAGGTGATGACCGTGGTTGGCTGCTGGCCGAACTCGAAATGCTTATGCTCGATGATGCGAGTATAAGGAATCGCTCTTTCGGTATAGTTCACGACAGCATTTCCTTGGAAGTCGGGTATCTCCAGCTGTTGCTGTTCGAACCGCAGACTGCGGTATTCCAGTTGTCCGCATTGATAATCGAAGTACGCGTCGATACATCCGGTGTAGATTATCTTGTCGGCCAACGCATCCAGTTCAGTGCGATGGCACAGATAATCCACGTTCAGTCGAACCTCGATGTCTTTGAGGAGTGCCTCGATGAGGACGTTGTATCCCCCTACCGGGATACCCTGATAGGTGTCATTGAAATAATTGTTGTCGAAGGTGAAACGGAAGGGAACACGCTTTATGATGAATGCCGGTAATTCCTTCGCCGACCGTCCCCACTGCTTCTCAGTATACCCCTTGATCAGTCTTTCATAAATATCTTTTCCGCAAAGGAGCAATGCCTGTTCCTCCAAGTTTGCTGGTTCTTTGATGAACGCCCATTCATCCCGTTGAGCCTGAATCTTTTTCCGGGCCTCATCAGGAGTTCGCACGCCCCACAACTGGTAAAATGTGTTCATGTTGAATGGCAGGTTGTAAAGCTTTCCTTGATAGTTGGCGATAGGGGAGTTGGTAAATCGATTGAAGTCGACGAGTCGGTTGACATAATCCCATACTATTTTGTTCGAAGTGTGGAAGATATGAGCACCGTATTTGTGTACATGGATACCATCTACCTCTTCACAATAAATATTTCCGCCCGAATGACTCCGTTTGTCAACGACAAGACACCGTTTACCCGCCCGTTTTGCTTCGTGGGCAAATACGGCACCGAATAATCCGGCTCCAATGATCAGATAGTCGAAAGGCTTTTGCATCGTCATGTATGTTTTGTTTCTTGTTTTTCTGTAATCTCTTCTTGGCGTTGCAGCCATTGTTCGTATGTCCGTTTCCAACGTTTATGGCTCCATAGCCAATACTCCGGATGAGACTGAATGCTTTCCTCCAATAACCTTGCATACATGTCAGTCAGATCGTAGTTAGGAATATTCTTGGCATCGTTAGTCATCAGTCGTAGACGACAATGGTAGTATCCTCTTTGAGGACGAGTGATATCCATGTAATAGAAAAGAGCATCCATCTTCTTCCCGATTTGTTCTCCTCCGATGAAGAAGAAAGTCTTATGGTTCAAGAACTCCGTCCAGTGATGCATACTGTTCCATTTAGGAGCTTGGTCGGAGATAAATCCGATGAAGGTCGGTCGTTTCTCATTCTTCAGTTCGATGATCCGTTTCAGCACTGTTTTCATTGGGATGTTCTCGCCGCCTGGTCGACTTCGTACTTGAAGAAACATCCAATCAAAAAGCTTGTTATACAGCGGATGATAGATTTGAGCGGCATGAAATGACTCTGGAGTCCAATAGTTCAGTGATGCAATCCATTCCCAATTACAGTAATGACCAAGATAGACGAATACAAATGTCTTGTTCTCATTAGTCATCCGCTCCATGGCCTCGTCAAGTCCTTCAAAAGTCATGCGTTTCATCAGGCTCTCACGGCTGATGCTGAGAAGTTTCAAGGTCTCGAGCAGGTAATCGGTGAACCAATGATAGAATTTTTTCTCAATTTCTGCAATCTCCTTTAAGTCTTTTTGAGGGAAACACTCTGTGAGATTCTTTCGTACGACTTTCCTTCGGTATTTGATGACATGATATAACAAGGGATAAAGAACGACATCCGAGAAGAAGTAATGTATCTTGAGCGGTAGCAGTGAAAATACATAACAAATACCATATGTGATAGCATATAAGAACTTCATGGATGCTTTTACTTTTCCGATAAGATCACTTCTTCAATAACTACAGGGAAATAGGTATATTCCAGTTCATGAACCCTCATGGCTAATGTGTCAGGAGTGTCCTCTGGGAGGACGGGACATTTCGCCTGGAAGATGGTTTCACCTTTGTCGTATTCCATATTAATATAATGAATGGTAATACCACTCTCTTTTTCTCCGTGCGCAATCACATCTTCATGGACCTTTTCCCCATACATTCCTTTACCTCCATGTTTAGGCAACAAGGCCGGATGGATATTGATGATACGGTTAGGGAAATGGTTCAGTATATCCTCTGGAACCATCAGGAGAAAGCCCGCCAAGATGATGTAATCGACGTGGTTCTTTTGTAACATCTGTAAAACTTGTCCGTTTCTGAAATCAGAAGCGGGAGCGTAGGTGGTCTCGATACCCAGTTCACGTGTTCGTTTACAAACTCCCGCATGTTGCTTGTTTGTAACAACCATGACAATTTCCGCTGTTTTTCTTTTCTGGAAAAAGCGGATGATGTTCTCGGCATTCGTTCCTTCACCTGAAGCAAAAATGGCAATTTTCTTCATAAAATGGCTAAATTCTTTGCACATAAATCCTAAAAATGTGCAAAAATTATCATTTATTTGCTTTAATATTTGCTCATAACGAGAAATATTTATTCCTTTGCATCCGCAAAGTAACAAAAATAAATCAAATTATTAATTAAAATTTAAAAGTTATGTCTGAAATTGCATCAAAAGTAAAGGCTATCATCGTTGATAAATTAGGTGTAGAAGAATCAGAGGTTACTAACGAAGCAAGCTTCACTAATGATTTGGGCGCAGATTCATTGGATACTGTAGAATTGATCATGGAGTTTGAGAAGGAATTTGGTATTTCTATTCCTGACGATCAGGCAGAAAAGATTGCAACTGTCGGTGATGCTATCTCTTATATCGAAGCTAACGGTCAGGAAGCTTAAAAATTACTGTTGATTTTAAGATGGAATTAAAAAGAGTAGTAGTAACAGGTCTTGGTGCACTAACTCCGGTCGGAAATAACGTACCCGACTTTTGGGAAAGCCTTGTGAAAGGTGTGAGTGGAGCAGGACCTATTACTCGTTTTGACGTTACTAATTTCAAAACCCATTTTGCGTGCGAGGTAAAAGGATTTAACGGTGCTGATTTTATTGACCGTAAGGAGCTTCGCAAGATGGATTTGTATACTCAATATGCAATAGTCGCTGCAAATGAGGCTATTACTGATTCGGGAATGGATCTTGAAAAAGAAGATCTGAACCGGATTGGTGTTATTTACGGTGTCGGAATTGGAGGTATTCATACTTTCGAGGAAGAGATCATTTCTTATGGTAAGACCCGTGAGACATTAGGTCCGCGCTTCAGTCCGTTCTTTATTCCAAAGATGATTGCGGATATCGCTGCTGGCCAGATCTCAATTATGTATGGTTTCCATGGGCCGAACTTCACAACAGTTTCAGCATGTGCTTCTTCTTCAAATGCAATCGCTGATGCCTTTAACTATATTCGTTTAGGAAAGGCGAACGTCATTGTGGCAGGTGGTGCAGAAGCAGCTATTTTCGAAGCTGGTGTAGGTGGCTTTAATGCAATGCATGCATTGTCAACCCGTAATGATGATCCTGAACATGCTTCCCGTCCTTTCAGTGCAAGTCGTGATGGCTTCGTTATGGGAGAAGGTTCTGGCTGCTTAATCCTTGAGGAATTGGAGCATGCCAAGGCACGTGGCGCGAAGATTTATGCCGAGGTTGCCGGAATAGGTGTTTCGGCCGACGCTTACCACCTGACAGCATCACATCCTGAAGGTTTGGGAGCAATACTCGTCATGAAGAACGCGTTGGAAGATGCAAACATGGCCCCAGAAGATATTGATTATATTAATGTACACGGAACATCAACGTCAGTAGGTGATATCTCAGAGGCAAAGGCCATCAAGGATGTGTTCGGTGAGCATGCTTATAAGCTGAATATCAGTTCAACAAAGTCAATGACAGGACATTTGCTGGGTGCGGCAGGTGCTGTTGAGGCCATCGCTTCCGTTTTAGCTGTAAAGAATGATATTGTACCTCCAACAATCAACCATGATGAGGAGGATAAGGATGAAAATATTGACTATCAGATGAACTTCACCTTCAATAAGGCACAGAAACGTACCGTAAGGGCTGCCTTAAGTAACACGTTCGGCTTTGGTGGTCATAATGCATGTATCATTGTGAAAAAATATTCTGAATAATTGTGCTGAATTATTTACTAGATAGAATAAGACTCCTTTTTCGTAAGAATAGGGAGTCTTATTTTCGTTTTTATAGAATACTCGGCTTCTTCCCCCATAATATTAGTTATTATGAGCAAGCCCTTCTGCATAAGTCATTGTCGGTGAAGAAAGACAATCAATGGCTGAACAATGAACGTTTGGAGTTCTTGGGTGATGCTGTGTTGGATGCCGTGGTTGGTGATATCGTTTACCGTCGTTTCCCTGGGAAGAGGGAGGGCTTCCTGACGAATACACGCTCTAAGATTGTTCAACGAGAGACCTTGAACCGGTTGGCTGTCGAGATAGGCTTAGACAAGCAGATCAAATACACATCGCATCAGTCCGCCCACAATAACTATATGCCTGGAAATGCTTTCGAGGCTATCATTGGTGCTATTTATCTGGACCAGGGCTACGAGAAGTGCAAGTATTTCATGGAACACCGTATCATTGGCTCCTACTTGAACTTGGAAAAGATTTCTGCTAAGGAGGTCAATTTCAAATCTAAGTTGTTGGAATGGTGTCAGAAAAACCATTTTGACCTTCGTTACGAACTTATAACCGAATCACACGATGACATGTTCAGCCCGACTTTCGAGAGCGAGGTGTATGCTGAGAATATCTTTTTGGGACGTGGCAAAGGATATGCAAAAAAAGAATCACAGCAAAAAGCTTCCGAGCAGGCTTTAGGACGAATCAAGAAAGATGCTGACCTGAGAGCGCAAATTGTTGAGGCAAAACAGAAGCGTGAGCAAAGTGAGGCAGAACAACAGGAAACAGTCCCTGAAATAGAGAAAAAAGAAGAATTCGTCTCTGCCAGGGAAACCCTGGAAATAGAGATGCCACGGAGAAATAATCGAAAAGAAGATGTCATTAGTGCCGCTGAAGACCAAGCGTATAAGGAACTTTCGTGATCGGGAAAAGACAGAAAGCAATTAATTGAAAATTAACTTGAATATTTGCGGTATTTCTTTGAAATATCGTAGAACTTTCCGAAATTTGCCGACAACTTTAATACTTATAATAACCTTAAATAATCTATTATGGCAGATGAAATGATAGTCAAGGAACTGGATCAAGTCGTTGTCCGTTTCTCAGGCGATTCAGGTGATGGTATGCAACTTGCAGGAAATATCTTCTCGAATATTTCTGCAACAGTTGGGAATGATATCAGTACATTCCCGGATTATCCTGCAGACATTCGTGCCCCGCAAGGATCTCTTAATGGTGTCTCTGGTTTCCAAATTCATATTGGCGCTGACAAGGTGTACACTCCAGGTGACAAATGTGATGTTTTGGTTGCTATGAACGCAGCTGCTCTGAAAACACAGTACAAGTTTGCCAAATCAACAGCATGTATCATCTTGGATACAGACAGCTGTAAGGAAGCCGACTTGAAGAAGGCTGAGTTCAAGACAGATAATCCTATCGAGGAGATGGGTATCAAGCAAGATGTGATCGCCGCTCCTATCACTCAGATGGTAAAAGAGTGTTTGGCTGACTCAGGCATGGACAACAAGTCTATGCTGAAGTGTCGCAATATGTTTGCCCTTGGTCTGGTATGTTGGTTATTCAACCGCGACTTGGACGCTGCAGCATCTTTCTTGCGCGAGAAGTTCGCTAAGAAACCGGAAATTGCTGAGGCTAACGTAAAGGTTATTCGTGCCGGTTATGATTACGGACATAACACACATGCTTCCGTTGACCATACTTATAAGATTGAATCAAAGGCAAAGGCTCCTGGGAAATATATGGATATCAGCGGTAATAAGGCCACTGCTTACGGTCTGATTGCTGCTGCTGAGCGTGCCGGCTTGAAACTATATTTGGGTTCTTATCCTATCACCCCTGCTACCGACATCTTACACGAATTGGCAAAGCACAAATCATTGGGCGTTGTCACTGTTCAGTGCGAGGATGAGATCTCCGGATGTGCTTCTTCTGTCGGCGCTGCCTTTGGTGGAGCACTCGCAGTGACTTCTACTTCCGGTCCTGGCGTTTGTCTGAAGTCGGAAGCAATGAACCTGGCGGTCATCACAGAATTGCCGTTGGTTGTCATCGACGTACAGCGTGGTGGTCCTTCAACCGGTCTTCCAACCAAGTCGGAACAGACCGACTTGCTGCAAGCTTTGTTCGGCCGTAACGGTGAGTCTCCGATGCCGGTGATTGCCGCTACCTCTCCGACCGACTGTTTCGATGCTGCTTACGAAGCATGTAAGATGGCTTTGGAGCACATGACTCCGGTTATCCTCTTGACCGATGGCTTCATCGCCAATGGCTCAAGTGCATGGCGTCTGCCTGACATCACGAAGTATCCGGCCATCAACCCGCCGTATGTGACTCCGGAGATGAAGGGATGCTACACGCCGTACAAGCGTAATCCTGAGACCTTCGTTCGCTACTGGGCAATCCCTGGTCAAGAAGGTTATACACATATTTTAGGTGGTCTGGAGAAGGACAGCAATACAGGCGCTATCTCTACCGATCCTGAGAATCATAACAAGATGTGTCACCTGCGTGCAGAGAAGATCGCACATATTCCGGTTCCCGATGTAGAAGTGTTGGGATGCAAGGATGATGCCGACCTCTTGCTCGTTGGTTTTGGTAGTACTTTCGGTCATTTATATTCTGCAATGGATGAGATGAATAAGGAAGGTAAGAAAGTGGCTTTGGCTCAGTTCAAGGATTTGAACCCGTTGCCAAAGAATACGGCTGAGGTATTGAAACGCTATAAGAAAGTAGTCGTAGCTGAACAGAACTTGGGTCAGTTCGCTGCTTATCTGAGAATGAAGGTAGACGGATTCGTACCTTATCAGTATAATGAAGTGAAGGGCCAGCCATTCCAAGTTAGTGAACTGGTAGAGGCATTCAACAAAATTTTATCCTTATAAAGACCATTGAACCATGAGTGAATATACATTAAATGATTTCAAGAAAGGACAACCTCGTTGGTGTCCGGGATGTGGTGACCACTTTTTCTTGGCTTCACTGCACAAAGCGATGGCAGAGTTAGGAATCGCTCCTTATAATACTGCTGTTATCTCAGGTATTGGTTGTTCAAGCCGCTTACCTTATTATATGAATACGTACGCCATGCAGACCATTCACGGTCGCGCCGCTTCTATCTCTACAGGCTTTAAGGTAGCTCGTCCGGATGTAACCGTATGGCAGATCTCAGGTGATGGCGATGGCTTGGCCATCGGTGGTAATCACTTTATCCATGCTGTTCGTCGTAACATCGATATCAATATGATTTTGCTTAACAACCGTATTTACGGTTTGACGAAGGGCCAATACTCACCGACTTCTCCGAGAGGATTCGTCAGCAAATCATCTCCTTATGGAACCGTTGAGGATCCGTTCCGTCCGGCAGAATTGTGCTTTGGTGCAAGAGGACGTTTCTTTGCTCGTGCCGTAGCCAGCGATGCTCCTGCAACTGTTGCTATCTTGAAAGCTGCTGCTCAGCACAAGGGCGCATCAGTATGTGAGATCATGCAGAACTGTGTTATCTTCAACAACGGTGTTTACGATGCAATCTATACAAAGGAAGGTCGTGCGAAGAATGCCATCTATCTGGAGCATGGCAAACCGATGCTGTTCGGTGAGAACAAGGAGTTCGGTCTGATGCAGGAAGGCTTTGGCCTGAAGGTGGTGAAGTTGGGTGAGAATGGCATTACTGAAAAGGATATTCTCGTTCACGATGCTCATTGCATGGACAACACGTTACAGCTGAAGCTGGCGTTGATGGAAGGTCCTGACTTCCCAATTGCCTTGGGTGTAATCCGTGATGTAGAGGCTCCGACTTACAATGAGGCTGTGGATGCTCAGATTGAAGAGATCAAGGGCAAGAAGAAGTATCACAACTTCAATGAACTGTTGATGACGAACGATATCTTCGAAGTGAAGTGATTCGTCTACGATATTGAAGAGGGAGGGGGATATGCTTTTGCACGTCCCCCTCTCTTCTTGTTAAGTGATGAGTATGATTGTCGCTCTTCGTTTCAAAATCGGTGCTCCACGCAGGTCGATGCGTTTATGCATCGGCAAATGTTTTCCCGTCGTCAAGGGTAACCTGCAGCTTGGTGTACTCGCAGTGGAAATCGTGTTCAAGACGGTCCAGATAGCGAGCGCTCTCCCATTTGCACATTGGCAGGTCGTGAAGCAGGTAGTTGCCACACGTCTCAGGGGTTGTGGCGGGCACCTCGGTCTGTGTAAGGATCCACCTCAGACATCTGATGGTGAGGCTACGCATGTCTTCTACGGTATATGCTCCCGTCATAATGATATACATGCCTGTGAGGCAACCCATGGGCCCCACATACACGACGTCGGCTTTCACTTCGGAATTGCGGAACCAAGTAGCCATCAGGTGTTCTAAACTGTGCATGGCAGCCGGAGCTACTGCGGGCTCTTGGTTAGGTTCGGTGATACGCAGATCGAAGGTGGTAAAACCATTACTTTCGCGTGAGACATAGATGCCTGGCTTCAGGTGCGTGTGGTCGATGGTGAAACTCTGAATAACTTCCATGATACTTTTGGTATTAAATGATTCTACTGAATGCAAAGTTACTGTTTTTCAGACAATCGTCCTCGGAAAACTGCCAAACTTTTGCTCAAGAATGCTTAAACCGGACCTCGTCCTTTTCATTTTATCCCCAATCTATACGGAACCGATCTATATGGATAAAGGGTGGCACTGCGGTTTGTTCTCTACGGTATTGTAGTACTTATCCCGCCAAGTGTATTAAAAAAAGTTAAATATCAAGTCGGAAAAGCAGTATTTTCAGTAGTTCACGCTTTATGTAATTGTAGACACTTTATGTTTTACCAACTTTTAAAAGTTTTGATTTATGAAGCGGTTGATATTCTTTTCTTTGGCCGTCTTGTTGATGACAGGATGTAAGCAACAGGACGATGAGAGTATGTTCCCCGACAGGCCCGATGTAAGGGAGTATGTCGTCTCTACGGATGAAGCAGAAAATGCGGCTTTTTATTTTCTTTATATGACGGACAACCAGGTGCAGACACGAAATGCCGTACGGGATGTAAAGGATGCTCCAGTCATCAAGAAGAAATTTACGATCGAGGGTTATAATGGCAAGCCCGCCATGCATGTCATCAATTATGAGAAAGGAGGATTTACAGTTATCTCTGGTGACAAGCGTATCGAACCGGTTATTGCCTATTCAGACACTGGGGACTGGAGTGATAATCCCTTGGATTATCCTGACGGACTTCGTTTCTGGATTAAATATGTCAAGGATGAAATTAAGGCGATGGATGAACAGGGGATTGAACCAAGTGATGAGTTGAGGAATCTGTGGGAAACCTATGTTCCTTCTACGACAACTCGTATTATTGATCCTCCTTCCCACCCTTGCGAAGACCCAGAATTATACGAAATAATTGTTGGTCCATTGATTCAGACATCATGGGAACAAGAAAATGGTTTTAATGATCTAATGCCAAGTATTTATTGTGATGGCGTTTCTATAAAAGCTCCAGCTGGATGTGTGCCTATTGCTTCCGCACAACTAGCCAAATACTTTGGTTATCCGACAAGTTACTCTTGGAGCAGCATGCCCCTTGCAATGCCATCAGCTGCTACTAAGAATTTGATTAAGGATATCCATGATTATCTATCATCAATTAATGATATTGATTATGACTGTGATGGAACTTGGGTTTCTGCTGCAGGATTTCAAAGTATATTTACTAATTTGTTTGGATATAGTATTGCAGCGATTTCTGCTTATAACACGAACAATCTCCGTTCACATTTTTTAAGTACAGATCAATCTTTAATTCATCCTGTTGGAATGCTTGGGAGAGAAATTATCAATGGAATAGACTTTGGTGGTCATGTTTGGATTTGTGACGGATATCATGAATGGATTGAATGTTTTGATAATAATGGCGAGTGGCAATGGTATCCACAATATCAATTCCACATGAATTGGGGATATGGCAATAGTTTTTGGGGTTGGTATTGGGCAGGAACGTCATACAGCATAAATAACCATACTTATAATTCTTTATATATTATGAATGTTATACCTTAATAATACATATTTATGAAAACAAAAATTATATTCTCGATACTTATTACTATTCTATTCATAGGATGTAGTAATAATGACAATAATGTCCCTTTTGATATGAATGCTCCTCTTATAGGAGATAATGTTAGCGAACATTTCTGGGTGCATATAGTTGATAAAGATGGAAACGATTTAATTGATCCCAATAACCCCAACGGAATAGGGCAAGTACGGGTAAAAACTATTGATAAAAAAGGTAATCCAGTTAGATATGAGAGTAATTTACAAGATGATACCAGAATTACATATTATCCAGTTCCAGAAATGTCAGGATTAAAGGCATGGCATTTCTGGGTTAATGCTGCAGAACATGATTATTACGCGAAATTAATCATTGATTGGGGAAACGGATATGGTGAAGACGTGTTTGAAGTATATGTAAAAACAGGAAGGAATAATACTATTTATAAAATCTGTGTGAATGGAGTTATAATGTTCGAACATGGGAAAAATGGTCAATCCACAGATCATCGCTATGTTCTTTTAGTGAAGTAATAGTATTTAGATGATAATGCCTCTTCTCTTAAATATTCAGGCCGGAATATGATTGTTCCGGCCTGAAATTTTAGCTGCTGGTCATTACCGCGTCAGCGTGATAACAGTGT